>NZ_ALBR01000121.1:0-4003 GCF_002081505.1 Bacillus sp. CDB3
AAGAACATAACAAAAGAGAAGAACTTATAATAAGATTCTTCTCCTTTGTTATATAAAAATTACATGCTAAATTACACATAAAAGGTATCAAAAAATTACACATGATAGTTGTTGATGAACTGAGATTCCTCGTTCTTTTAAAACTTCCGATACATCACGATAGCTTAAAGAAAAACGGAAATAATAGCCGACCGCTACCAAAATCATATCTTTCTTGAACTGTTTTTCTTTAAAATATTTCATGCTCCTCAAATCATTTTTCTTACATTTTAATTTCACTTAGAAAACTTTGCAACAGAACCGATTTTCTTGTTATCTTTGCATTTCAGGGAATATCCAAATTCCAGAAGCACGAAATAGGTCTCTATAAACTTTAAGGAGCTCATCTTTCGATATGTGATTCGTTTTTTCTAAAGAATTGTCATCCATATATACTAAATGAGAAAAATTTTTATTAGAATTTACTCCATTCATCTTATCACTAAAATTATTCGTTACATTAAAAATGGTTAAAGCTCTTCTCATATGAGTTGCACTTGTTATTAGTGTTATATTTTTTAATCCTTCTTTGTCAAGTATTGGGATAGTGAAAAGGGCGTTTTCTAAAGTATCCATTGATTTATCTTCTAAAATAATTCTGTCTTTATTTATTCCATTCGAAATTAACCATTTACTCATCGCAGTAGCTTCTGTAATTCCCTTTTTTGGCCCACCTCCAGATACAATAATTTTAGAGTTAGCATCTTTTTTTGCAACATCAAGGCCAATTTTCAAACGCTGTATAAGAGTTTGACTCATGGATCCATCTGCTGAAAGGGCACTTCCTAATATAACAATCGCATGATTATTTTGAGGGAAATCAGTTGTTACAGTTGTATTTAATTTTGTGTTGATTATACCTTCTAGTAATTCTATATTATTCTTATATTCAGTATATTTACCCACATCTATTTGATCCATATTTTTCAAATGCTTAGAATATGATTGATTGTCCCCATTAATTTTGGAGTAAATGGCAAAAAGAAAGTGTGCGTTAAAATTATTTGGTTCTATATTTAATATATTGTTATAAGTACTTAAAGCCTCTGGAATTTTATTCTGAATAATTTGGGATGATGCCAGATCAAATTTCAAGTTAATATCATAGGGGTCTAATGTTACAGCTTCCTTGAATAACTTTTCAATTTCATTATATTTTTTACCATCTCTATAATACCCTACAGCTTTTGTTTTTAAATCATTAATTCGATCTAATGTTGTGGGGTTATTGTTTGCTGAGCTTATGCCTACATTATTGGCTATAATTGAGAATGATACAAATGTAACTAACAATATAAGACCAATAAAAATTAAATTTTTTTTATTCATTTTTTTCATATATTACTCCTTAACTATTTATATTGGTGTTTCTTAATGTCCATTTTGAATTGTTTTCCTTTAAAATATCCATATATCATTCCCCTCATTACATACCGTTATCATGCCAGAAGTTCACTGAGAAGTGGCTCTCTTCATGATATGCTTCAAACTCATACCCCTTTTCTTTTAAACCCTTTAAAATTGCTGGTACAGCAGCAACGGATTGTGGATGAATGTCATGCATTAAAATAACTTCCTGTGATTTCGTTGCACCTGCCAATACATTTTGAGCAATTTGTGCTGCAGCCGCATCAACTGGTACTTTATTGTATTTCCAGTCTAAAGAATCAATTGTCCAATCCCATACTTTAAAGTCGCCTTCTACTACTTTATTTCGAAGTCCTTCATTTAAACCTGGCATTGAACCATATGGTGGACGTGTTAATTTAGGTGATTTACCAATAATATTAGCAATCAAACCTTGATTTTCTTTCATTTCATTAACATATTCGCCATTTTTATATAACTTGGCAAAATCATGTGTCATACTATGCATACCAACATAATGACCCTCTGCATTTTCACGTTTTACTAAATCAGGAAACTCTTTCACATTCGCTCCAATTAAAAAGAATGTTGCCTTCGCATCATGTTGTTTTAGCATATTTAATAATTCAGCCGTATATTTTCCTGGACCATCATCAAATGTTAGATAAGCAACTTTTCTTTCTTTTCCATTAAAACGACTCGGTGCCGTTTTATTCATTTCACCTTTCGGTTGTTCACTTGCAAACTGTATTACATTTTCTTGCTGCGCAACAGCTTTTGCTGGTGAAATAATAGATTGAAACATGAAATACCCAACTGCCACTGCTGCAATCGCTATTATAACGACTACTATTCGTTTCATATTAAAAGCCTTTCCCATTCCATCGAATCCCTTTCCTTAGTAATCTTATATATAAATCATCCGGATCTGTTACAAAGTTTCTTAACATCAAATCAGATGAGAGATTGTCACTAATCGATTATTTATAAATAATTTTTGTAATTCACTGCACGTCAAAAAGACAGGATTCTGGTTTACAGTTCCTGTTTGTTCTATTTAAAGAATGCTAAGCAAATTATCTTCTAAAGTTTCAACATTAATATAAATTATTATTAATTTACATATTCATTTTGTTACATCGCTACATATTTTGATCAATATGTAGCGATGCCGTTCTACAGAAGTATTAAGGGATTTAAACATACCATACAAACACAAAAATAAATATTTCAAAAAAGTCCACAGACAACGGTACTTTTTAATAATTTTAGAATTAACCTCAAAAAACACTGTACATATACCTGTGGTACTAGTTGAAATTTATTCATGGTTTTTGAGTACTAGAAAATCAATTAACACCACAGGTTACATATAATTGTTAATGTACCTAATATTTTCCTCATACATGATACTCCTAAAAATTATATTCCAGGTACATTATAAGATATCGCCAAAATCTATTTTAATATCAATCCACAATAGTGTTCATATTAAAATGTACTTTTGATAAGGGACTTTTTTGATATATTCGTTCTTGTGTTTTCATGTTATAGTAAAATCCCTTTATGTTACTGTACAACGACATAGATAAATATGAATCTAGATATTTATCTATATAATAAAATCAAGAAAGAAGGTGCTATATGAGATTTCTAATAGCGGGATTCTTATTTTTGGTGTTACTTGTACTAATTATAAAAGATATAAAAGAATTTAAATCTAATACAAGTGATATCTCAGTTTCTACACGTTCACCACTTAAATCTAATACAAGTGATATCTCAATTTCTACACGTTTACCACTTAAATCTAATACAGGTGATAGTCCAGTTTTTACATCCTTACTACCTGTTTGGATAGACTCTGATAGTGGTAGTTTCAATGATTGTGGTGGAGATAGCGGCGCTTGTGGTGGAGAATAACTGTAAAATTTAGGGATAAAAAATCAAAAGACAGATTAGCAATGTATTAATGCCTGTAACATTAGTTCCTACTTTGCAACTACTAGAAGTTGCAAAGTTCCACATGCACAAAGCATTTGTTTGCGCCAGACCTCATCAATTCATACTAGATAATCAAGGAGTCCTAACATGCAAAATTTATCTATCAAAACAACTATAAAAGCTGAGATGCTTTTATGAACATATTTTTGTACATACTATTGGGTATTCTGTTATCATTCTTTATCATTTTTACGAAAATACTGTCAGCTGATGAGACTGGATTTTCGAAAGAAGACGAGCGAAAAAAAGAATTTTAACAGATGCTACCCGTACGAGTTGGCAAGTTATAATGATTTACGCATTCTTTAGATTAATCATTATAATCCCTATTTTTCAGGAATTAGTAGGTTCTTCCCAAATAAAACCGAATACGTTTTTCAATAACGGTGGGGGATATACTTCTTGTGTGCTTAATTGGATACATCATTGGAGCGTTTATCTCCTATTTTCGGCATTCCTAACATCAAATCATACTATTCGGAAATGATTCCTGCTTGTTGATGATCCCCCTCTTTTTTGGTTCTGGTGCAAATAATGAAAAAAGACAAAATCAAACATAGATTCCTAGAGACATCAACTCTAAAGCAGTTAT
>NZ_ALBR01000122.1:0-18322 GCF_002081505.1 Bacillus sp. CDB3
AGCACAATCGATAAAAGAAACGATTGATTGTTCAGTTGAAGTTATGAAACACTCTGAACTTCACAAGTTTGTCGTGTTACCGAAACGCTGGATTGTGGAAAGAACTTTTGCTTGGTTGGAAAATTACCGCAGACTATGGAAGAATTGTGAACGAACACTTGAAAATAGTAGACAGATTTGCTTATTGGCAGGCGTGGCGCTTTTATTAAAAAGATTCTAGACAGGTTCTAAGACGTATCATTTCACTTTTTTCCTATCTGGCACCAGTTATTTCCCCAATTGGTACATTTTTTACCTATTTTACAATTTCGTATGCACTGCGTAGAAGGTCCTCTCAGATATTCACATGCGCGGCAATATTGATCCTATAAATTTAAAATACAGATTCTCTGTTCCCGTGGGTTCATGTTGTATTCACCTCCATTTCCTTTCTCATGCTATATTCTCACGGCATTTTGAAAAGTCCACGCTTTTTCAATTCCTTATACAGATTACTCACATGACATCCTACTTCTTTTGCAATAGCTGGGTATTCTTCTCCCTGATTAAACAAAACGACTGCTTTTTCACACTTTTCGTTCCACTTCTCTTCTAGCGTTTTTTACGTTTGCGTACTCTCAATTATTTCTACATCTCCTGGTATATCATTTTTGCACAGGTTATAAACCTCTACCTTTAGGAACGAAAAGAGCATCCCGAACCAAGGATGCTCTTCTTATAGAAAAGGAGGTATTTATATAAGATGCAATGGGACGAACGATGTTGTCCATTCCATACTTTATTATATGCATGTCTACTCCATGTGTGTATACGAAGAGTGCACCCACTAAGTACCCTCTCGTCAAGAATATCGCTAATTGTACCTACAACTCTGCCGTATACAGTATATAGTTTTTCAATTCTTCTTATTCCTAAAATATTTTTAATGTGTAATTTCTATATAACAAAGAAAAAAACACCCGTTATAGATGTTTAACCTTAAATATTCTTATTTAACCACCTGGTTTAGTTTCTGCCATATCAAATTCCTCCCCATTTCATTATACAAATTGAACTACTCACGACTTAATATCCTTACGGAATGTTTGAAGTGGGAGATTACTAAGTACGGAAACCTATCGGTTTCTAATTGATTAGGCTATCCCCGTAGTCCCTACCTTCCAAATTATTCTATGCAAGATAGGACAAACGTACAAGCAAAAGTCAGTCTACATTGAATATATTAATATGAAAGCATAAGGAGGTAATATAAATGGGAAACAAAAACTGTAACAACAACTGTAATGATATTATTTATTGCGAACCTAAATATATCATTAACGACATATGTGTAGAAAAAGAAGTAACGTATGTTCATCCTATTGTTCATGTTAATAGAGAACATATACGATATGTGCCACGTCATGTTTATGAAGAAAAAACGATAAATGAAGTTGTAGATCCAGGGTATCCAGATTGTTGTGAAGATAACAAAAAAGATAATAATTGTTGTAATTACAGTCGAAAGAAAAAGAATTGCTGGGATTGGTTTTAAATCAATAATTATTCCTATAAAAAACAAGAATATCTCCGTGTATTCTTGTTTTTTTTTCCTATTTCGTATCTATTCGTGTTTCTTTTTTCGTATATCGCCCTGCAACCGATGTGAATACCTATCTATCCTATCGCACATCGATTGCAATGTATATGTATGTCATATTCCTACACAATATTCCCTTTTTTATTTATATGTTTTTATCACCAAAAATAGAACTTTTATTTGTTTTTATTACCAATATATAACTATAAATCTTATGATATAACTCCCGTACTTCCCCTTATGTAATACCTTCAGTTAAAACTAACTCTTTTCCAAACCTAATGAACCACATTCTTTTGAGTCCTACAAGCTGTCTTGCAGTTGCTAAGTTAAAGCTTGTAAGTGAAACCATAATTCGCATAGCATACACGCTCTTTAAAAAACATAGTAGAAACTAAACTAGCGTCCGCAGCAAATACAAAGTTCCCAAGAATAGTGTATAAAAATAGAAAAGTAAAAACAGAAAAAAGCTGTCCCTTCGTAGAGGACATCTACCTAGAAAAAAACACACAACAAGCATAGCTCTCTATCTCAAAACCTCGTAGTCCAATTGAGGTGGTACAGAAAAACTGGAACACAAATTAGATTACGCAATTAATTTTGAAAATTGGTAAGGAATCATTCCGTTTAATGTTGAATGAGGACGAACAGAATGATAGTACATATAAATAAATTCAGCTACTAATTGGTTCACTTGGGATAGAGAAAGTAATTTTTCCCCATGCAAGCATTCACGTTTAAAGATGCTAAAAAACGATTCCATTACTGCATTATCCCAGCAGTTTCCCTTACGGGATATACTTTGCTGAATCTTTTGTTGCTTACAAAAATCAGTAACCGTATAACTGGAAAACTGAGATCCTTGATCACTATGAAATAAAATCCTTTTTTGATGTCCATATATATTTTTGACTTGTTTAATTGTATCTTTTACTAACTGAGCATCTTGGCGAGTATCCAACGAATAACCAAGCGCTGATATCTAATGCGGCACAAAAATATACTTTCATTCCATTCACTAAACGAAATTCCGTGATATCGCATACAACAGTTGGGATGTTTTTCTTACCAGGTTTAAAGGATCGCTCCAGTACATTTGGAAATGTACGATGTTCTTGCTTTCTTTTCTTATAATAAGTGACAACTTTTGACTTCAATCCAGCTGTACATAAAGCTTGTCTGACTTGAGATAAGGTAACCATGGTAGCTTTGTTTACAAGATACTGGTACAACTTTCGATACCCCATTCTGTCTTTCAATCGTTTGAATTGCATAACAATATAAGCCGCTGTCTTTTTACGTTTTTCCTGATTTTCAGTAGGTTTACGATGAAGATAGTCGTAAAAAACACTAACAGACACTTGTAATCGCTGGCAAAGCCAGCGTACTCCAAATATTTGATTGTATTTTCTTATAAACTGAAAACGTGTTAGCTTTGGTTGTTGGTAAAGAAGGTTGCCGTCTTTTTTAGGAATTCATTTTCCTTTTTTAACGCCTGAATTTCTCTCCGTAAAGAACGTAGTTCTTCCATATCAGTTCTCTCACCATCTAAAGGTGGAGAAGAATATTTTTTTATCCATGAATTAAGGGTCCCATGCCCTAAATCAAATTCTCTCTGAATACTAGAAATTGTACGCCCTTCTTTAACCACCAATTCAACACATTGTTTTTTAAACATTTCATCATACTGTTTTTTCATCTGAAACACCTCTTATATAGAATAATTTATCTCTATACTGTGTTCCAGTTTTACTGTACCACCTCATATATTTCGATCTTTCTCCATTTTTTGTTACAGGATCGGAATGATCTGCAGCTAATGCTCTTACTGGCAGTGAGGCTGCAATAATTGCTAAAGTTAGTACACTGATTAAAGTTTTTTTCATTTTTTACACTTTCCTTAATAATTTTTTTGATATTCCTACTGCTAAAAACCCCAGCTGACTAACATCAGTGGGGGCTTGCTACCAAAGACGAAATCTATTTCTAGTATCGCTGACGTGCAAGATAAGGGCATTTCATTTCCACTTATATAACAAAGCATAGGGTTCCCTATGCCTGATTGACTATTACCATCAACCACAAATACAGATCTAATATTCATATGCATCTTTGATAGAGAAAGATGTTATCAGAACTCATAATATAGCATACGGAGCACAAAATGATTATCTTCAAAATGTCCTTAGATAGAGACAAGATGCGGTGCAGTATTTAATAATTAGAAATGCTCTTATAAATGAAAAAACCCTTTCCTTGTGAATAGATTTCTTTAATAAATATTGATTACTAAATCCGTTTATATAATAGAATGCGCTACCTTTTTATAGGGGGAATTTAAGCGCACTCACACTTTGCAACGGAACCAAAAATAGTATTGCGAACCAATGCCTTAGTCTGCACTACTATTCTTAGTATATTTATTTTATTACACCGCTTTCAATTTACAATCTGAAGATCCCAAATAAGATTGAGTCCTTTTTTGTTATTTTTATCTACTTGGTCCGCTTCTGAACCAGCCGTCGTCCCTGTTAGAATCATCTGTTCCTATTGCTGTATATCCGCCGGTCACCACTCCAAGCATTGCACAAGGTAGTGCTGTAGCGGCTGCAGTTCCAACTCCAACTACCAATCCTCTTTTCGTTGGATCTGGAGCATCTATTTTTTGTTGGGTTACAGATGATGCAAAAGTGGTAGATTGAATTGTGAATAATCCAGCTGAAAGGGTTACTCCAACCGTTAAGAATTTAACTAATGTTTTTTTCATCGTTCATTTCCCCTTTTATCGTTTCAACAAAATTAGCGTAAAAATCTTTTTTATTGCATCGCTTCTTGTAGTAATCCGTCCTGAAATGATACTGTATTCCTAGTTCTTTCCTTTTGAACGGTTTGTACTTTTCTTTCCATCAATAGAATCCCCTTATGTCCTATCTGTTACGAAATATTGTTCTAATTCTCCCAAAAGCTGTTTCGCTCCTTCTGGGCTTAACGTCAGTTTCCCTTCTGCTAGTTTCATATTCTGGGAAGACACTTCTCCAGTGATAGGACATGCGCCATATCTTTTATATTTCTGCAGGATGATACTCTCCCCTTCCACAAATATTTCTAAAACATCTTTTTCGTGGATATCAAGCGTACGCCTCGTTTTCCCTTGATATCACAACTCGACCCAAATTATCCATTTTTCGTACAATACCTGTTGATTTCATCCTTCTATTTTCCTCCATTCGTAAGATATTCTCTATATTGAACCATAATATTTACCATATCTAGATTCCTCATAATTATATATTTTAAGAATCAATTCCCTCACATCACTCTGTGTAAAACCTTCAGATATAGCCAGCTCTTCTCTAAACATAAAAAACCACATTCTTTTTATTGCTACGATCTGCTGTGCAGTTACTGGCTTAACTTTACTATCTGCCCCCACTAAACACATAGAATCCACTCTCCTTGATTTTTACTATACAAAGCTATGTTCTTGTCCCCAGCAAGAACAAGAGTATATAGAATACTGTAACTGAGTATAGGAGCAAAAACAGAACAAGTTTGTCCTATCAAATAGCATAAATATTTTTCTCAGCTAACTTACTTTTTTGTGTACCTTTTGAAACGGTAAATTTATTCTTTATTAGAGTATTAGAAATGCTTTTACAAATGAAAAGAAACCTTTCCTTAAGAAAAGGTTTCTTTAATAGATTGTTAGCGCTGTCCAATGTAAATTTCATTTATTGCATTAAAAGTATGATTTTGTTCTGCACCTTGAATTATAACCATGTCATTTCCATTTGGTAAACCGTGTGTCATAAAACTCTGCAAGTGCGTTCCTAATTTTTGATACCATGAACCGGAAGGCTTAACACCTAAATATTGCATATATTTTGGATCTACCGAGCGGAAAACAGCTGCCTTTTTAAAAGCATGTAAAGTATATGTTCCACCATTTAATTTAATATTATTGACTTGCTTATAACTTGGATCAGTACCCAAGTTTAAATCTGCTCGAGTATTAGGATCTACAAATGTATGATTTAGGGATTGTTTTACTAATACTAGATTATAACCTGGAGTTTGTTGTGTCATTTGTGCAAGATAATTATACATATTATTTTGACGTTTTGCGCGATCATTAAACCCTACTTCTCCAAGTGTCTTATAGATGCTATTAGATGCTTTGATTAATGCTTCTGTTGACTTAATGTTCCCTGTAATAGTATCTATAACTCCTTGGGAACTAACAGCATTCGCTTGAGGTGCTTCAGCAGCACTTGCTTGAGATGGTTTTAATGCTTCCATAGAACCAACAACTCCAACACCAAGAGCCCCACATAAAGCTACCTTCATCATTTTTTGTTTTAACATATCTATCACTCCTCATTGATTATTTTGAATACTACTCTAATTTATAATTTCAATCATATGATATCAATTTCTAAATTAGAATTATTCTTAATTAGATAGTATCATCTGGATGAAATTAAGAAAATACAAAAATTGGTTTAATATGAAAAGTTATCCAGATGGTGTTGCAACACTAAATAAATCATAAAAAAGAAAACCGTCTCTGTTATATAAACCGTTTTTTTTAACCAATATTTTCTTGAGAACCCCTTCCAAAAGAACAAAGGTTCACATATAAACAGAACAAACGTTCTATTGTTTAGGGGTGATATTACATTGTACGATTATTCTCTTTTTCCGAATCGAATTATATTGTGCGTCGATTTGCGAAGTTTTTACGCTTCAGTCAGTTGTATCAAACAAGGGTTAGATCCGAGGTACACGAAACTTGCCGTGGTAGGGGACGTGAATCGAAATGGCTCCATTGTTTTAGCCGCACCACCTCCGCTTAAAGCGTTAGGCGTTAAAAGGATGGCTCGGTTATATGAGATACCTAAACGAGCAGATATCATTATCGTTAGCCCCATCATGCATACCTATATCAAATGTTCGAACTACATAACGAAATTAGTGTTACCATACGTAGCACCAGAAGACTTCCACCAATACAGTATCGACGAATTCTTTATGGACATGACTTCATCTTTACACTTATTTGCAGCGAACCCATATGAGTTTGCACAGAAGCTAAAGCTTGAAATTTACACCCATACTCGTATCGATTGTACAATCGGCATTGGTCCGAATTTACTAATGAGTAAAGTAGCGATGGACGTTGAAGCGAAGAAGAACATTAACGGAATAACACAATGGACATATGACGATATACCCGCGAAGTTATGGCGTATTAGACCACTCAGTAAATTTTGGGGTATATCGTATAAAACAGAAGAGAAGTTGAATCAGAAAGGGATACGGAGGAGGTTTACGGAAATCACATACGTTACATCGACCGATTAATCTAACGATGGATATCTACAATGTCTGTACATATTATTTACATACACTATATACTGGCGAACTCATAAGAGCCGTTAGTATTTCATTAATCAATTTGGTAGTGGAAGGAGAAGAACAGATTTCGTTATTCGATGACATCGTACAACGTGAGAAAGAAATAAAACTAAGAACCTGTCTAAAATCTAGGGTATAATCTATGTAAAAAGGATGATTCCTATGATACACAATTATACAAGTAATATATCCCGTGAGCAGTTTGAACTGATTCGAGAGGATTTAGAAAACGCACGGAAAAGGACGCGTCCCCGCAAAGTTGATTTGTACGAAGTATTCTGCGGTGTACTGTACCTGCTCACAACGGGCTGCCAATGGCGCAATCTGCCGAGTGACTTTCCAAACTGGAAAACCGTGTATGCCTACTATCAGATTTGGCGGAAAGTAGACGAGAATGGCATAAGTCTTCTCGAAAAAGTGCATAAAAAAATTGGTCGAAATATATCGTGAGCAAGATGGGCGTAAGAAACAGACGAGTTTCTGCATCGTAGATGTACAAAGCGTGAAAAAGACATGGATAGCTGGTGAAAAAGGCTACAATGCCGGAAAGAAAGGTTCAGGAATCAAACGACATATCGCTGTAGATACCAACGGTCTCATTCATGCGATTCAGATAACAACTGCGAATATAACAGACCGATAGGGTGCCATCCAAATGTGTGCAAGGCATAAGAAAGCATTGGACAAAGTGACAAATATACTTTGTGATGGTGGGTACACAGGCCCATCTTTCGCACAATCGATAAAAGAAACGATTGATTGTTCAGTTGAAGTTATGAAACGCTCTGAACTTCACAAGTTTGTCGTGTTACCGAAACGCTGGATTGTGGAACAAACTTTTGCTTGGTTGGAAAATTACCGCAGACTATGGAAGAACTGTGAACGAACACTTGAAAATAGTAGACAGAGTTGCTTATTGGCAGGCGTGGCGCTTTTATTAAAAAGATTCTAGACAGGTTCTAAGATTTATAGTCATACAGATTCTAGATAATGTTGGTATTTACTATATTCTTATACAGTAAGGATATAGTAAATTTCAGGTTAGAATATAGAGTATATCTTGCGGAGAGCACTTTGGTATAGGTGCTCTTTGTTGTATAGAAATTACATAATAAACTTATTTGAAGAGTGTTTTAGATATATTTGAACATACATAGAATTAATCTTAATAACAAAGGGTTTTCTGTATAATAGGGTGTACTACTATTAAGGAGTTCCTGTGTGTATGGTTTGAAAAAAGGGTGCTGGTACAAAAAGACCATAAATGAAAAAAGAAGCCTAGTTTCCTAACGGATTCTTTGATTATATCGTTAATCCAAACAGTTGGTGGATAAAGATATTCTGGTTTTGGACAGACTGATCCTGTAAATGTATTTGCTCTTTTTTGATCATATACATGGCCTCTAATCCAGCAATCATTTTTTTCGCTGTACGAAAAGATTATAACCCTAACATATTCCAAATACGTTTTTTGATAAATCGATGATCTTGTTCAATCATATTATTCAAGTATTTCTTGACCCGTAGTAAGATACTTGATGGTAAGCTGTTTTCTTGTTTTAACTCTCGGATTGCAGGAGGATAGGCTTTATCTCCATCTACGTTAATCACACAAGGAATCGTCCCATGACAAGTAGCCAGGGCTTTCTGAAAGAAAGTTTTGGCAGCCTTGGTATCTCTTTTTTTACTGAGGTAAAAATCAATCGTATTTCCTTCGGAATCTACTGTCCGATACAGGTACATATCTTTTTTTGATTTTAATGTAGGTTTCCTCCACCTTCCAAGAATCATTCGTTTGTTTCAAATGTCTTCGAATTCTCTTATTCAACTCTGGTCCATATTGATGAACCCATCGCATAATAGTCGTGTGGGCCAAAGATAATCCTCGTTCTTCCCTCATTTCCACTAAATCGCGAAAGCTTAGGTTGTACCGCAGGTACCAACGTACAGTTAATAAGATAATATCTGGTTGATAATGTTTCCACTTAAAAACATTTACCCTTTTCATATTAACCACACACCTTTTTTAAAGTAATTCTTTCAGTATTTCCAAATTTATAAGATAACTTTCAGTTATTTTGAAGTTTTTGCACCAGAACCCGTATTTTTCATGTATAATACGGATTACTTTCCAGACACTATCACTCTAAATAATTCACTTTAGGAAATAGCAGGAGAATATGCGGATACCCAGAATAAAAACTGTTATAATAACGTTGTTCTTTATCTAGTAATCAGCAAAGGAATAGGAGGAGAACAAGTGAACGAATACTATTCTGAAAAAGCCTATTGGGGTAAAGATGTAGCCGCACAATTGCAAATTGGAAGAAGCACTTTGACTAAATGGTGTATAGCCTTAGAAACTCGCGGGTATTCATTTGTCAGAGGAGAAAACAATAGTAGGGCTTTTAGAGAACAAGATATTTACGTTTTACAGCACATGAAGGATCTAGTACAATCTAAAAATCTAACATTAGATACTGCAGTAAATGTTATATTATCGAAAATTGAAACGGGAACAGGGGGTGTTCACGACGAGAACACCCCCTTTCAAAGTGAGGAAACTTATACTATTCGTCCATTCGAACAACTTGAAGAACATCGAGACCCTGAGATTAATTCCTTATTTAGCAACTTAGAAACTATGCTATCTGAATTTTCAATAATGAAACAAGAATTACAAGAGGTTAAACTTCAAAATAACCATTTACAAGAACTATTAAAAAATAATGAGAATCAACAATTACAATTAGAACATAATCGTTCTATCAAGGAAGAATATCGGGATAAACAACTAATGTCCCTTATTCGTGACACACAAGAAGTAAAACGGCTGTTAGCAACCACCCAAGAAAAGAAACCCTGGTGGAGGTTCTGGTGAATCCAGTTATCTCCGCCTTTTTGCGCGTGAAAATTAGGGAATCCTGTCAAGCCTTGCAGAAGATTAGTAGCGCTATTTTTGGCGAAGACTTTACAAAAACGAATGATTCGTACCAAATTATCTGTTACAACTCATTAACCAATGATTATTATTGTTATGTACGTTACAGATATTACTGAGAAAAATTTATGTAAACCAGGGCTTTCACGGAGAAAGCGTCCTTATATTTTATTTACTATTTCACACGCATAGACTTCATTTGCAATTATATACGATGTTTTACCTTTGGCTATTGTACACTTTGAACTGCGGAAATACCCCTTCCCCGAAATTCTACTCCATTATAGTACAGTGCATGGACATATTTTGACACGTGTTTGATTACTTGTAAATGTGTTAGCTCCACCAGATATGTCCGTTCCACAAGAAATAGCTTGTGCTTTGTTATAAATCCATCCACTTGTATTTGGTAATACTTGCACTTGAAATTGAATGACTTTGCAGGGAAAGGACTTATCGTAATACCTGTAGTAAGATCCGCTCCTGTTTGAGGAACTCCATCTACCGTTACACTATTGGGAACAAACGTAGTTTTAGGATATGTGATAGTCCAAGTTCTTCTAATGCAATGGATGCTAACAATAAATTGAGCGTATCATCACGATTCACACTAATAGTAGGGGTAATATTAGGTATATTAGCTTGAGACATACTTTTCTCCCCTTTCATTCGTATATTTCACCATTCAAAATACAGTCATTTCAATAACAATATTTTTGGTTTCATATACCATATGTACAAACCCATAAAGCTGTGAGGAAAGTATGTCCAAATGAGTCAAACCCCTAAATAAATGATTGTTTGTTAATTACGCTAGTCAAAATGATAGGCACAACTGTACTGAATCCTTATAGTAGACTGGATATAAAGCTTTCTCTTTTCTGTCTACTATAGGGGAGCATATCATTATTCTCGTCTTTTTATATTGAGGGTGTTGCAAAACTAAAATAAACATGCAATGTTATGAATCAGAAAAACTAGCTGAACATGTAGTAGATAGCGATTTTGACCATACCAACAAGGCTGTTCCAGCCCTTTATCTTTTAATGTACTAAACTGTTGTTCAATTTTCCCACGCTCTTTCATCAACTGTTGTCCAAAGATAGTTTGTATAAAATGAGACAATACACGACGATGTGTATTCTTAATTTTTTCACCATTTCGAGGATTGATTGGATTTATGGCAAAGATGTCACATGTTCGTGCAACTTCATAAATGTGCTGACTATCATAAGCCGCATCTGCCACGGAAAACAGGACATTTCGATCTTGTATATCTTGAAGTAATACAGGAGCCATCTTGCTATCATGTACGTTTGCTGTTGTAAATGTATAGGACAATACAACACCTTCTGGTGTAGCACAGACATGAGCCTTATAGCCCTTATACCAACCATAACGAGTAGATTTTCCACATTTTTCTTGGGAATCGTATAAACTACTCCGTAAGGCTGTACTATCAATTAAAATACACGGAATCAGCCCTAAATTCATTTCTTGAAGAGTTTGTTTATGAATCAATGGAATTCCTTCGTTGCGAAACCAAGTACCTACACGTGAAAAAGTAGATATATGAGGAACAAAAGAAAGACCACAAGATATACGAAATGAAGGATATTGATGCAAAAAACGAGTTAATTTGCGTAAAGAGTCAATTTGGAACACAGTTTTCAAGAAAAAACATTTCAGTAAAGCTTTTCTACAGATGGGTGGGCGACCTGTCACAGGCGGAACGCCTCCAATAGTTAAACTGTCTACGTAGGCAAATAAAACCTGTAAAATAGATTGATTTTCATCAAATTTGGTTATCATACTAGTAAATCCATCCTCTCTGGAGATAGTTTGGGTTACTATCATTCTTTCAGGAAAGCGGATTTTTTTATGCATTCATTTTTGGATATTTATAAGTTTTGCAACACCCTCTTAAACTTCAACTTTTGTGCAAAAATAAATAGGCTATCGGCAAATTTTATGATTTTGTTATCATCTAACTTATAAAGCGTATCTCCATATAAATATTTCCATACATATTCTGTTACCATCCTACCTTGTTCAGGTGAGTTTTCTATACATTCTATAATATAAAGAAAATCTTCTTTTATCTTTTCATATACTTCTTCTAATACTAATTTTTTTGGTATCTGAATTTGATTTTCGGATAATGATTCTATTAATTTTTCTTTTGTTTTTTGCTCAAGCAATCGCTAGTACACTTAGTTTTCAAATCAAGTAATCGGTCATATTCTGTATTCATAATTTTTATGATTTTCTTCTGATTAACTTTAAGAAAATCCATATCATTATCTGTATCAATTCCGTCTGTATTGATCCTTCTAATTAAGCTATTTATGTTCTTACCAATGTAATTTATTTCTTTTGTTAAATCTCTATAAGCTTTCATAAAGTTTGAAATGTGATTTCGCACTATCAACGATGAATGCAGATACCGTTTTATAGTCAAATTCTTCTGCTTTATTTTTTATAATTTTTTTATCTTTTTCATCTAAAGTTATTTGTAAATATGTTTTATGAATAAATGTCATAATTTCACCACCAAATTTTATAATGAATCGAGCGAAGCGACAACCGTTTCGAAAGGCGAAAAATGAAATTTTGAGACTTTCAAAGCGGTAAAGGTTCTAGGAAACTTCCTAGCTAGCTTGCCCAAACCCCATAATCCGAACATGAGCTACAGACAGTTCGGTTGGATGGTTCATTGATTTAAGAGAGTCTTGGCGTTAGCCTTGCTGTGGCGGTAGCCGTTGTTTTTTACGGCTGCCGGTACGGCAAAAGGTTGCCAAAGGGAGGCTCAAAATCAATGGTTCTTCGCTATTGTAATTGGATAGGCTACTTTAACAATTCATAAACAACAAACAAAAAATTAGAAATCAAAAAAATCACTACAGTGCGCACTTACACAAACTCAAGAAGTTTGTTCGTTCTTTACCAAAAACATCGACATGTTTTGTTACCCGCTGGGTCTTTTATCCTAAAAAATTATGTACCTAAAAAAAGAGCATTCCCTTTGCAAAGGGAATGCTCTTTTTTAAAACTCATGCTATCTAGTAAACAGGTATCCTATGTCCCCACTTCTATAACGTCTCACCCATTACATAACAAAGCATTTCTCCTATATAGGTGTTTGTCCAATCATGTTTTGTATTAATGCCATAAATTGGTACAGTATACAAAAAATCAAAGAATAGAGGTGCGTATATGTCACAGGCTAATATACCTAACATTACACCTAATATTTCCATTACACGAGACGATGCGCTCAATTTATTATTATCTTCTATTGCCTTAGAAGAGTTAGGAATTGCTCATATTCTCAATGCAGAAGGGGAAAAAATTCAATATGCATTAGGAACTTTACAGGGGACAACAGGTCCCGGACCTTCCATTCCAGATCTTCTGAATGTCAATAAAAGTGTACAGGATATGTTAGATACAGCGATAAAACAGGAAATGTTATTAGAATCGAAATTAAAAACGGTGTCTGATATTATGGGAAATACATGCGGAGGTACAGGTGTCCAAAATACCATGTATCACACCATTGCAAAACAAGATCAATTCGTATATACCAATGCGGATGGTTTAGCTGAATATAACAGTTCGAAAATCCTCTCTCCTACCGAAGTATCTTATTTCAATTTATTTATTAATGGTGTCATTCAACCTCTCATAACATATACCATTGAAGTTGGAAAATTAACTTTATTATCAGAAGAACCGCCTGCCTTACATGCCCCTATTACATTACAATTCATTACCCTTTATCCCTAGGAACATATTTATCATTCACGCATATACTACATGGGACAACCAATTTAAAACAAAGGAGTTTTTTTTATGGCATTACAACTTATGAAACTTGCTATTGCAGCTTCCACTTCTACGACTATTGATCCTGTAGACTCACGTTTTTTCCATGTCACAACAGCCCCAACTACAGCTGGGAATGCTTTAACAATTGATGCTGCAGATTTTTTCCAAGATGATGGATCCGCAGTTATTACTTTACCTGACCTAGCTGCTAACAATAGTTATTTCAACGTGTATGTAAACGGCCTGCTACAAATGGAAGGTATTTCAGCATATACTGCAGGTGCTACAGGCGTTGGCTCATTGGTTATTACTGTTCCAGCTGGAGCAAGTGATATATTAACAGGAACACCTGTTATTCTAGAAATGGTACAATTTACCCCAAACGCTACAACAACAGTTACAGCATAGTAAAAAGGGCCAATAGAAATATTGGCCCTTTTTGTATATTGAATATTCAATATCTTTCTCCTATAGAAATCTTTCTACAGAATCATTTTGTACGAAAAAATTCATATTAATATGTAGATAACGCGTTCTTAAAGGTAAATAACTTTAAGAGACGTACTTAATCATTAAAACCAAACCTTTAGGAACGTATTTTCTATTCACTTTTCACTACACCTAAAGGTCTACCTTTTGGGACTGTTAAATTTATTCTTTATTAGAGTATTAGAAATGCTTTTACAAATGAAAAGAAACCTTTCCTTAAGAAAAGGTTTCTTTAACAAATATTTCTTATTAAATTCGTTCATATAACAGAGCAATATACTTTTTTCATAGGAGTAATTTAGGCACACTCAAACTTTGCAATAGAACCATGAAAATGTCCTTTGTCAACTCCCAAATTAATCATTCCGTTATTTCCGAATAATCAGTATAATTTAAATCATATTAATTATTCGAGGAGGAATATAATTTGAAAACAAAAAAATGGTTACGTACAATTCCTGCAGCATGTTTTTTAAGTTCAGCTATACTGGTATTACCTACTTCATCATTTGCAGCAATTGATATGCGTAACTGTACTAAGCAAGATTATTCTCAAAGTTGTGTGGAACAAACAGATCCAGGTGTAAATAATCGAACACATGCGATGTATGAAACGATTAATAGATTAGTAGAAATTGACGATTTAAATGAACAAACAAATTGGAGTGGAAATAGTTGGTATAACTTTATTCGCTTTAATTATTTAATTTTACCAAGTCAAGAGCAAGATGTTTTAACTCAACTGAATACAATTCCAAAAGATAATGTGGAATTGAAACAAGTTCTCAAAGCTTTAAATGGGTACCATAATCGAACAAATACAATTACGGATACCAATACATTACAGATTTCAAACGTTAACGTAAATAAATACATAGAAGACCCTAAACCAGATCCTAATTCAGATCAATATAGAGAAATTAATACAAAAGCGATTAATGAAAGTTATAGCCAAACGTTAACGAAAAAAACACAAAATATAACGGAAAGCATTGTATCTACCAAACAGTTAACCGTCACACATAGCTTGAATACGGGAGCTAAGCAAGGACTAAAATCATCATTAGGAGTAAGTGTACCATTGATTGGAGAAGTAAAAGGTGAATTATCCTTTGAGTATTCTGTAAATTATGGTTATACAAATTCATCCGCGACAATTGATACAATCACACATACTGTCACTTCTCCACAAGAAGATATCTCATTAGCTCCTCGTACAGGTACAGTAGTAACGGCAAAATTAAGTACACCTGTATATAAAACAAAATTATTAGGAACTTCTAGACTTAAAGGATATTATACAGATCAGGTCAACACTTATCCAACGTGGGTACAATTAGGTATCTATAATAAATTTAAAGTGATTTCTCAGCACAACCCAACAATTTGGAATAAATTAAAAGAATTAGGATTTGCTTTGGATGATCAAACAAAAGAAGTCATTTTCAATGGTGTTATTGATTTAACAGATCGTCATGCGCCGGGATCTACGTTTGAATCTCGTACTCAAATTTATGAATTAGATGCGAATGGAAATATCAATTACAATAAACCTGTAGGCGGACCGCAAACAAAAGTAGGACAAGTTCAACAATCCAACATCTCAAATCATACATCACGGCTATTACTTATAAATTAAGTTTGTTAGGATGTTCGATGTTTTTACGATTGTATTTCTGTAAAATAAAAAAACGAATTATCAGTTCTGTTGCAAAGTTTGAAAAAACATAAACCCGTTTACAAAATACGGTTATCATTTAAGAAATTCTGAATAATTGCTGTAATTCCTGTAATTCCTTGTACGTCGAAAAAGAGAAGTCTGGAATGTGACTTCTCTTTTGTTTGTATATAGCATGAATGCTTCTGGTGCAAAAAGGTCATAAATGAAAAAAGAAGCATAGTTTCCTAATGGATTCCTTGATTATATTGTTAATCCAAACAGGTGATTGATAAAGAAATTCTAATTTTGGACAGACTGATTCAGAGACATTTCCCTGTATGGAGCCAATCCTTAATGTACCTTTTGGAGGGAATGGACAAAAAAACAAGCTAGATATCTTTTTCATCTATAATTTTTTTACATCAATTCCTTCGGTTTTGATACAAAACTCTAAGATTTGTACAATGAATATGTAAATAGTGTTTTGTTAAAGGACAAATAAAGTCTAATATTATTCTTAAATCATGTTAAGGTATTGAAGTATTAGCTATATCACAAAGTATAGGAGGAAATACATATGAAAACGTGGTTAAAACCTGTTTTATGTGCAGGAATATTAGCAGGTGGCTCAATGGCTATCAATGATATGAATGTACAAGCGAGTAGTTATCAAATGGCAGCAAGCGAAGAGGAAGGCTATCATTTATCAACAGCGGAGTCATTTAAAATTGAAAATGTGGATACAGAATCAGTAGTAGGAAAAATAATGTATCGATTAGCGCCAGCTGATGCTGTTGATGCACCTGCACCAATTGAATTACCAAATGCTGTAGCGCAAACTTTTGTTACGAATCCAGATGCGTTAGCAAATTGGGAAGTGAAAATATTTGTAAAACAGGATCCATCTCGTCCTGTAGTAGATGCAAAAGCTGAGTTTTATAATGCAGCAGGCGAATTACAAGGAACTACAACTTTCTTTTATTATGTATAAGTGTTAGAACCTGTCTAAAATCTAGGGTATAATTTATGTAAAAAGGATGATTCCTATGATACACAATTATACAAGTAATATATCCCGTGAACAATTTGAACTGATTCGAGAGGATTTAGAAAACGCACGGAAAAGGACGCGTCCCCGCAAAGTTGATTTGTACGAAGTATTCTGCGGCGTACTGTACCTGCTCACAACAGGCTGCCAATGGCGCAATCTGCCGAGTGACTTTCCAAACCGGAAAACCGTGTATGCTTACTATCAGATTTGGCGGAAAGTAGACGAGAATGGCATAAGTCTTCTCGAAAAAGTGCATAAAAAAATTGGTCGAAATATATCGTGAGCAAGATGGGCGTAAGAAACAGACGAGTTTCTGCATCGTAGATGTACAAAGCGTGAAAAAGAAATGGATAGCTGGTGAAAAAGGCTACAATGCCGGAAAGAAAGGTTCAGGAATCAAACGACATATCGCTGTAGATACCAACGGTCTCATTCATGCGATTCAGATAACAACTGCGAATATAACAGACCGAGAGGGTGCCATCCAAATGTGTGCAAGGCATAAGAAAGCATTGGACAAAGTGACAAATATACTTTGTGATGGTGGGTACACAGGCCCATCTTTTGCACAATCGATAAAAGAAACGATTGATTGTTCAGTTGAAGTTATGAAACACTCTGAACTTCACAAGTTTGTCGTGTTACCGAAACGCTGGATTGTGGAACGAACTTTTGCTTGGTTGGAAAATTACCGCAGACTATGGAAGAATTGTGAACGAACACTTGAAAATAGTAGACAGAGTTGCTTATCGGCAGGCGTGGCGCTTTTATTAAAAAGATTCTAGACAGGTTCTTAGCTATATTTTTATACACAAAAAAGAGTAAGCTACTATGCTTACTCTTTTTTGTCATCATGTAATCACTCCTAAATAGGTTTGTGAAAACTAATATAATTCTATCTCTGTGTATGTATACATAAAAATTATGAAAATAATACGATTAAGGTATCTATTGTAGCAGCTATAGAAGGTGGGGCTGCTAGTATGCAGATTGATAGTAAAAAAGCTGTCAACGGTTCCATATTAATACCTCCTGTGACTATATATATAAATCCAATGTATTTTATAACCTCTATGTTAGATGTTTCTGCCATTTGTAAAAGTGTACCTTTTGGGATTGATATATATTGAGATGATTAATTAAATAAAAAAGAACGGTTCTATTGACATAGTTCCGTTCAAAAAAGAGAAAGAAATAACGATTCAAAGTTTACCTGTATAGAATAACATTAAAAACAGGATTTTCATATTATTCTAAGTTGAGAAATATGGTTCTTTTTACAAACTTAGTTAACGAATGAATGATTTCAACAAAAGGTGATCACCTTAGACAATGTATTACTGGTTCTGTTGC
>NZ_ALBR01000123.1:0-540 GCF_002081505.1 Bacillus sp. CDB3
AACCGACGTTAGTCAGCTTGCGGCTTTAGCCTTGGGAGTGTCAATCTATAATTTGATTAAAATTAGTCTTCGACATTTTATTCATTGGTGTTTGTAACCATTTTTCATTCTATTTGTGTATAAGATAATTGTGCTTATACATACTATAAACAACGGTATCAACACTCACTCAATTTATTATGTTTTCACCTCTTTTTTTGGGTTAGCTTTTGCTATCTGTCTCTTTTTTTGGTTCAAGTAACCATTTTATGAAATAGACATATACTACTAATGCATCCAAACATAATTCTTATACAATGGTAACCTTCTTCCAAACAAGAGTGCTATATTTAGCGCTCTTGTCTTGTTGTATAAACATACTTATTTAAGTTCCCCCTTTGTTAAAAGCTACATAGTTTTGAGGGTGTTGCAAAACTTATAAATATCCAAAAATGAATGCATAAAAAAATCCGCTTTCCTGAAAGAATGATAGTAACCCAAACTATCTCCAGAGAGGACAGATTTACTAGTATGATAACCAAGTTTGATGCAAATCAATCC
>NZ_ALBR01000124.1:0-5359 GCF_002081505.1 Bacillus sp. CDB3
GCAACAGAACCATGTTTACTATATAAAAGAAGATTTAGAGAAAAATCGTCCTTTAGTAAAAGGCTGGGGCATAGAGAAAGCAAAGAAAGTTTCAGAGGAATTGCCAATTGGTTCATTTTCAAGAAAAATGTCTGAAAAAGATGAGAACACGAAAGAGTTATCAAAACAATGGATCGACGCTTTCAGAACCATCCAGCCAGATTATATGTATCCTGATCATGAAATAAAAATTATAGATCAAAAAATGTATGATGGTATGACCGGTAAAGAAAGTATTGTGTTTATTGGGAAAACAGATAATTTTAAATCATACCTAAAAGAATGAAAAAAACTTGACGAATTACAGTTAGCTTCATATAAAAATGTGAAATCTGAAGAATTGAATAGTAAGTATCAACTGTATAATGTTATTTATGGTTCTTTCAGCGGAATCATGTTTATGGGCTTCTTCGTTGGAATTGCGTTCTTAGCAATGATGGCAAGTTGCCTAATGTTTAAAGTTCTGTCTGGCGCATCAAAAGATATTACACGTTATCAAATGCTTCGTAAGATCGGTGTTCGCCGGGAGTTATTAACAAAATCGATTTATAAAGAGTTATTCTTCGTATTCCTATTCCTAGCAATTGTGGGTATTGCTCACATATTAGTTGGTATGAACATGTTCAGCACTCTTTTGATGGATCCGTATTTCCGTATTTGGCTACCAATTGTTATTTTCGTAGTGATTTACTTGATTTACTACGTTATTACAGTTCGATTGTATAAAAGAATTGTGCTTCCGAAAGAAGACTAATTTGACACTCCCACGGCTAAAGCCGCAAGCTGACTAACGTCAGTGGGATTCTTGCTACCAATGGCGAAGTCTATTTCTAGTATCGCTGACGTGCAAAATTGCGGTGTGCCATCACCACTCCGTATCAGTGCATATAGCAGATACGGCACTCGCTCTATTACCAAACGAATCAGATTGTGAGTTCTCAAATGTGTTTTAGCGTCTTGTGCTTGACGACTCAATACATTTTAAGGAGTAGAAGAATTTGTTGCTACTCCAACCTCAGATGTATTCTGTTTTCAGAGAATAAGATTGTTTGAGTGTGTGGTTAATATGGAAAGGGTAAATGTTTTTAAGTGGAAACATTATCAACCAGATATTATCTTATTAACTGTACGTTGGTACCTGCGGTACAACCTAAGCTTTCGCGATTTAATGGAAATGAGGGAAGAACGAGGATTATCTTTGGCCCACACGACTATTATGCGATGGGTTCATCAATATGGACCAGAGTTGAATAAGAGAATTCGAAGACATTTGAAACAAACGAATGATTCTTGGAAGGTGGAGGAAACCTACATTAAAATCAAAAAAAGATATGTACCTGTATCGGACAGTAGATTCCGAAGGAAATACGATTGATTTTTACCTCAGTAAAAAAAGAGATACCAAGGCTGCCAAAACTTTCTTTCAGAAATCCCTGGCTACTTGTCATGGGACGATTCCTCGTGTAATTAACGTAGATGGAGATAAAGCCTATCCTCCTGCAATCCGAGAGTTAAAACAAGAAAACAGCTTACCATCAAGTATCTTACTACGGGTCAAGAAATACTTGAATAATATGATTGAACAAGATCATCGATTTATCAAAAAACGTATTTGGAATATGTTAGGGTTATAATCTTTTCGTACAGCGAAAAAAATGATTGCTGGATTAGAGGCCATGTATATGATCAAAAAAGAGCAAATACATTTACAGGATCAATCTGTCCAAAAACAGAATATCTTTATCCACCAACTGTTTAGATTAACGATATAATCAAAGAATCCGTTAGGAAACTAGGCTTCTTTTTTCATTTATGGTCTTTTTGCACCAGAACCGTATTACTTCAAGATATACAAGATCGAAATGTCCTGTTTTCCGTGGCAGATGCGGCTTATGATAGTCAGCACATTTATGAAGTTGCACGAACACATGACATCTTTGCCATAAATCCAATCAACCCTCGGAATGGTGAAAAAATGAGACAATACACATCGTCGTGTATTGTCTCATTTTATACAAACCATCTTTGGAAAACAGTTGATGAAAGAGCGTGGGAAAATTGAACAACAGTTTAGTACATTAAAAGATAAAGGGCTGGAACAGCCTCGTTGGTATGGTCAAAATCGCTATCTACTACATGTTCAGCTAGTTTTTCTGATTCATAACATTGCATGTTTATTTTAGTTTTGCAACACCCTCAAGTTCTTGAAACTCCTCTTTCACCTTATTACACATGATATACACTATGATTATCGATTAGCGACCTAATATCATAGTTTCATTCATCATATCTCACCCCTAGTAAAAAAACGAGTATATATTAGGGGTCTTTGGTATGCATTGCTAGTTATCGGAATTGCAGGATTCATTTATCTAATGGATTGGATTGATACAAGGTTTATGAAGGATGAAAAGTGATGGATAAACAACAGCGAGATGAATACGAACAAAAGAAAATCGTGTGGATCATAAAGGATTTAAGAGCTAGAGGAGTATGAGGTGGTACAGTAAAACTGGAACACAGTATAGAGATAAATTATTCTATATAAGAGGTGTTTCAGGTGAAAAAACAGTATGATGAAATGTTTAAAAAACAATGTGTTGAATTGGTGGTTAAAGAAGGGCGTACAATTTCTAGTATTCAGAGAGAATTTGATTTAGGGCATGGGACCCTTAATTCATGGATAAAAAAATATTCTTCTCCACCTTTAGATGGTGAGAGAACTGATATGGAAGAACTACGTTCTTTACGAAGAGAAATTCAGGCGTTAAAAAAGAAAAATGAATTCCTAAAAAAGGCGGCAACCTTCTTTGCCAGCAACCAAAGCTAACACGTTTTCAGTTTATAAGAAAATACAATCAAATATTTGGAGTACGCTGGCTTTGCCAGCGATTACAAGTGTCTGTTAGTGTTTTTTACAACTATCTTCATCGTAAACCTACTGAAAATCAGGAAAAACGTAAAAAGACAGCGGCTTATATTGTTATGCAATTCAAACGATTGAAAGACAGAATGGGGTATCGAAAGTTGTACCAGTATCTTGTAAACAAAGCTACCATGGTTACCTTATCTCAAGTCAGACAAGCTTTATGTACAGCTGGATTGAAGTCAAAAGTTGTCACTTATTATAAGAAAAGAAAGCAAGAACATCGTACATTTCCAAATGTACTGGAGCGATCCTTTAAACCTGGTAAGAAAAACATCCCAACTGTTGTATGCGATATCACGGAATTTCGCTTAG
This sequence comes from Bacillus sp. CDB3, assembly GCF_002081505.1. Lineage (NCBI taxonomy): Bacteria > Bacillati > Bacillota > Bacilli > Caryophanales > Bacillaceae > Bacillus > Bacillus sp. CDB3. Next base: position 3,281 of record NZ_ALBR01000124.1, read on the forward strand.
TGAATGGAATGAAAGTATATTTTTGTGCCGCATTAGATATCAGCGCTTGGTTATTCGTTGGATACTCGCCAAGATGCTCAGTTAGTAAAAGATACAATTAAACAAGTCAAAAATATATATGGACATCAAAAAAGGATTTTATTTCATAGTGATCAAGGATCTCAGTTTTCCAGTTATACGGTTACTGATTTTTGTAAGCAACAAAAGATTCAGCAAAGTATATCCCGTAAGGGAAACTGCTGGGATAATGCAGTAATGGAATCGTTTTTTAGCATCTTTAAACGTGAATGCTTGCATAGGGAAAAATTACTTTCTCTATCCCAAGTGAACCAATTAGTAGCTGAATTTATTTATATGTACTATCATTCTGTTCGTCCTCATTCAACATTAAACGGAATGACTCCTTACCAATTTTCAAAATTAATTGCGTAATCTAATTTGTGTTCCAGTTTTTCTTGACCAGGTCATAACTCTAGATAAAAATAGCTAAGCCCTCGATTAGGGTCTAGGGCTTAGCGGACAGGGTACAGCCAATAAAAAAATAATACCAACTGGAGGTTTACCAGCAATTATAACTATACCACTGAATCTTTATAAAAACATGAATGAATTTGTCCTGAAAATAGACAAATCCTGATTCATGGAGACCATTAAGACGTTATATCACTCTAGCTAAACAGGCCTAAGCCCTAGCTGGGGGCTAGAACTTAGATAAACAGATACATTTAAAGAAAAAAACAGAAAAATCACCATATGAAAGAACGACCTTCAAATACTACTATAACATGGTATTCTTATAAAAAAATGAATATATTTTTCTTACAAAGGGACAAAACAGATGTTGACAGACATTGATACTTTATATAACTCAATAGGACAAGTTCTTACATGTCGGAATATTCAGGAATTTTATGGTAACCCCCACCTATTAAGGAGGCCACTGAAAAAGTCCCCCTAATAAGAAAAAGGAGTGTATCATTTACTGTATATAGATGATGCACTCCTTTTATTGTCTATATATCCATATAATGCACAATGTCTGTTCAAAATAATCACTTTTCCAGTACCTTCCCTATTAAGCAGGTTCCTGGATATTCCGATGTGTGAAAGCATCAAAAAAGCCCGTACAGAAGCACAGGCCAGTTGTTACACATATCGGTAACTAAATTTTAACAGATTTTCAGAAAGTTAGCTATTGAAAATAAAAAACGCTCGATGGCAACGAGCACTATAGAGAAAACATTCCCTAAAATTAGCTACTTCTAGTATACCATAAGTTTTCTCTCAGTAAATAAGGAAGGACAAAAAAATGATTGAAAATCCAATGTTAATTGGCAATCATCATGATTCATCGACAAGAGACTTCATCGAAGAATGTGCGGGTTGCAACGGAGAAATATACTTCGGTGAAAGTTTCTTAGATTTCGATGGAAATTACTGGTTCTGGTACAAAAACTCTAAAGCTTGTGCAATGAATCTGTAAATCTTGGATATACTGATAGTACTATTCTATACAAGGTGCGTGATCAGTATGGAAACATTATCAACCAGATATTATTTTGCTAACGGTACGTTGGTACCTGCGGTACAACCTAAGTTTTCGCGATTTGGTGGAAATGATGGAAGAACGAGGATTATCCTTAGCCCATACAACCATTATGCGTTGGGTTCATCAATATGGACCAGTTTTAAATGAGCGTATGCGAAAATATTTGAAACCAACGAATGATTCTTGGAGAGTTGATGAAACCTATCTGAAAATAAAAGGAGAAAAAATGTACTTATATCGTGCGATTGATTCCGAAGGAAACACGATTGATTTTTACTTGAGTCAGAAAAGAGATGCGAAGGAAACCAAGCGCTTTCTAAAGAAAGCTTTGGCTTCTTGTCATGCGGCAAAACCTCGTACGATTACTGCAGATGGTGACAAAGCTTATCCGGTTGCAATACGAGAATTAAAAGAGGAAAAGTGCATATCAAACTGTACGCCACTTCGTGTAAAAAAATATTTAAATAATATTATTGAACAAGACCATCGGTTTATCAAAAAACGGATCCGAAATATGCTTGGATTGAAAT
>NZ_ALBR01000125.1:0-7393 GCF_002081505.1 Bacillus sp. CDB3
TTGCAAAACTAAAATAAACATGCAATGTTATGAATCAGAAAAACTAGCTGAACATGTAGTAGATAGCGATTTTAACCATACCAACGAGGCTGTTCCAGCCCTTTATCTTTTAATGTACTAAACTGTTGTTCAATTTCCCCACGCTCTTTCATCAACTGTTTTCCAAAGATGGTTTGTATAAAATGAGACAATACACGACGATGTGTATTCTTAATTTTTTCACCATTCCGAGGGTTGATTGGATTTATGGCAAAGATGTCACGTGTTCGTGCAATTTCATAAATGTGCTGACTATCATAAACCTCATCTGCCACGGAAAGCAGGACATTTCGATCTTGTATACCTTGAAGTAATACAGGAGCCATTTTGCTATCATGTACGTTCGCTGTTGTAAATGTATAGGACAACAATACAACACTTTCTTGTGTAACAGACATGAGCTTTATATCCCTTATACCAACCATAACGAGTAGATTTCCCTCATTTTTGCTTGGGAATCGTATAAACTACTCCTTAAGGCTGTACTATCAATTAAAACACACGGAATCAGCCATAAATTCATTTTTTGAAGAGTTTGTTTATGAATCAATGGAATCCCTTCGTTGCGAAACCAAGTACCTACACGTGAAAAAGTAGATATATGAGGAACAAAAGAAAGACCACAAAATATACGAAATGAAGGATATTGATGCAAAAAATGAGTTAATTTGCGTAAATAGTCAATTTGAAATACAGTTTTCAAGAAAAAGCATTTCAGTAAAGCTTTTCTACAGATGGATGGGCAACCCGTCACAGGCGGAACGCCTCCAATAGTTAAACTGTCTACGTATGCAAATAAAACCTGTAAAATGGATTGATTTTCATCAAACTTGGTTATCATACTAGTAAATCCGTCCTCTCTGAAGATAGTATGGGTCACTATCTTTCTTTCAGGAAAGCGGGTTTTTTTATGCATTCATTTTTGGATATTTATAAGTTTTGCAACACACTCTATATTTTCATAAAACCCAAATAGGACATCAAAAATAATGCTCGATATGCTCCCACTCTAAAACATAAAATAGATTCAATAAAGATAAAACAACGTCTGAATCATTAGGGTCTTTAATCCAAGGTACGAAATACAATTTCATATAAGTATCCCCAAACATGAAATTTCACATACTGTACAAATTTTAAAAATATAAACAAAGTAACGTCTAGACGTCTCCCATCAATATAAAAACAGCATAATAGATATATGTTTGGCAAAGTGGACAAACATATATCTTATCCGGTATTCAGTGTGCTTACGTTATTGTTCCGCTCATGTGTCAGCTCATATAAATGCTCCGCTGCACCTGGCACGATTGATTGTATATACTCTAGGTATCGTTCTTTTTGCTCTTTATTTCGATCGATAGCATGGTTAAAAAACAATGCCAAAGTAGACAGTCTTGTTTTTCGTTGGCTGCCTTTGCCGATTACATGGATATATATATGTTTTGATTTCTTTAACACACTGTTTAACGTGCTTCTTGGGATTTGTAACGCTTCACACAATTCTTTTTGAGTAAAGTGTAAGAATCCTTTTTCTGTGTTCTTCTTCTCATTTAAAAAGCTAATGATATCTTGTTCCCACTCATACCAGTGACTACGCACACGATCTTTACGTGCTTTCTTATGCTTATACCAATATTGAGAAGGTGCTGCCCCTGAATAAGACATCTTACCATCTGACCACACTTCTAAAATATGATTAATGTACTCTTTATTTGCTCCCTTATATTTTCCTGAAAAGGCACTACGAATAGCCTTTTGAATGATTGAATTTTTCAAAGGGTTATTTAGGTTCGTATTAAATTCGTCTAATAAGTTGTGCGCGTCCTCTTCTGTCATTCCTGACGAATAGCACGCCAAAGCAAGCGTAAATACAGCGTTATCACGCCCAATTACACCTTTTTGTCCTCTAATATGTGTGCATGCTAATACCTTCTGCACCCATCCTTCAGTAATTTGTGTCGTATGAATTGGTTTGTTCGAAAGAACTGTAAATAAATTTCTGCGATGACCAATATCTTGATCCTTGGACCATTCGATTAGATGAGCTAAATTACATGTACTTTCTGCATCCAACCATACAACATTCTTTTCGTTAGGCATACGGAAGAATCCGAAATTGTTACATGTTAAATCGACACCAGTTAATAGCTCGCTTAGAGCTTTTCTGATGTTCTCGCTGATTCGCTTCGCACTACGTAATCCACGGAAATCATTATTATTCGAAATAAACAATGGGTTATCCAGCACGAAATAAACCTGGTATCCTTTCACGCTTTCAAGGATAACTGTTGGCATACCTAATTGCTTGTCCATTGATGCCAATACGATTTCTCCAGGAGTGACATCCTTTGTATCGATATCGACAGCGAAACAATTGATTTGCTTTAAGTTACGTTCTTCATGACCTTTAATAACTTTTCTGCTTCTATCCAAATACGTTCCTACTCTAAATATATTCGGAGTCCAGTGTGTAGCTTGTCCGATATGATCTAAAACTGCTTCTTGTGACGTCAATACTACTCCTTTTGCACCATATTCATGCGCTAAATCTTCTTTTGTACGTGTAATGAATACAAAACGGTCATTCATCTTACTAGTATCCTGAGAATCTAACATGGCAATGCTAGCTCTAGAATTCTTGTATTTATATTTTCGTAATCCATTATGTAATATCAATTCAATCGCTTGCTGTGCTTTCATATTAGATCTCCTTTCTACTAAATTTTTGACAATAAAAAAGGTAAGCAGTTATAACACTGCTCACCTTGAAAATTCCCGAAAAAGTATATAAAAACAGAATTTCTCTATATTTAAACGTAATTTTTACGTACTTAAATAAGGGTTTCTATCTTTACAATCCAGCTCTAATTAACTATACTAAATACAGATATTTTTATATCTCTAATAACATAGTTAACTAGAGCGGACGGAGAATTTTACATACTGGTCGAGCAGTGTGTAAATGGAATATAAGTTGTTGTCAGCAACTTATATTCGCCGGGGAGGAAAGTTATTGACGTAACTCTACTTTTTCTGTCAGATTGAGACCTAAGAAATCTCGATTAGACAGCCGTTCTTTTGTTATTTGTTTTTTATCTATCGAACCCCGAATGGGTTTTATGTATATTATCGTATTAAATCATATTATGTTAAAAACTTGTTGTTTCTTACGTTACAACAAGTTTTTTTGTTTGTAAACAGCGAAATTATACGTTTTATTAAAAATATCCCTATTTCCCTATTTCCCTATATCCCTATTTCTACATAGGGATATTTCCCCTTTTCCCTATATCCCTATATCCCTATTTTGTTCAATTTTTCTCTTTAAAACATCCGTTAAGAAACTTCATTATCACTTACTTTTTAAGTCTGACTCGAATAGACAATATCCTTTTAAATCAATGTTTTTGTTATAAATTTCTAACTATATCATTCTATTGCATATACAGAACATCATTGTTATAATTTCTTTAACAATATGGAAATATCCCTATTTCTATAGTTAGAAATATCCCTATTTCCCTATTTCTATTTTTCCCTATTTCTATAAAGGGATATAGGGAAATTTTAAAAAATATAACTGGAGTGTTAAAAATGGCTATTACAATTACGGTTGGTAATTACAAAGGTGGCGTTGGTAAAACCACAAATGCTGTATTGAACTCTTATGAAGTTGCGAAAAAAGGAAAGCGAACGTTACTTGTTGACCTTGATCCGCAGAGTAATGCAACGAAGTCTTTAATGTTAACGAAATCCATTCTTAATCCAGATGAAATTGTAACTGTTGAAAAAACATTAATGAAGGGGATACAAGAAGGGAACTTAGATGGTTTAGAAGTGGAAATCATTGAGAATTTATATTTAATTCCTTCTTACGTTGATTTTCAAGATTTCGCAAAGTTCCTTTATAAGACTTGTACTTCTGAAGCAGAGGAAGATCACTACTTTAAAGGATTACTTGAAAAGATAAAACAAAAATATGACTATATATTTATTGATGTTCCTCCTATGTCAATTGAAGTTACGAAAAATGCAGTTGTAGCTTCTGATTATGTTCTTATTGCTCTGCAAACACAAGAGCGTTCTCTTACAGGTGCTGAAAACTATGTTAACGAACTGATAAAGTTAAAAGAGCAATATGATCTTGATATTGAAGTTGTAGGCATTCTTCCAGTGTTATTGAAAAACAACGGTAAAGTGGACGAGTATATTATGGAAAATGCTCGTGAAATCTTCGGGGAAGAAAACCTGTTTAAAAATATTGTTCCGCAAATGGAGCGTATTAAAAGATTTGATGTTAATGGTATTACTGAAAAAGATAGACATGATTTAAATGTCATTGAACTGTACGAAAAGATTAGTGATGAATTATTGTCTCGTATTGATATTTTTGAAAAGATGAAGGTTGGTGTGCAACATGGCTAAAACACCTGGATTATTAGGTAGAAAAAAGAGCAATTTCCAACCAACTGCTCCGTATATACCAAGTGAGGAGTCAGTTGAGCCGAAAAATAACGAAGATACTTCTGCTGTTGAAACTAAGAATGAACCAAAGCAAGTAACTCAAAAAGAGAAAAAGACAGAACAGACATCAGAGAAAAAGAAGTTTAAAAACCAACAAGGTAGTATTAAAATTTCCAACCAATCAAAAGAAGAACTCGAAGCACTAATGAAAATAACTAATACGAAATATGCTCACGAAATAATTGATTTACTTATAGATCGTTATGTAGAAAATGAATTAACTTCGGCACAAAAAAGAAAGTTTAAATTGCTAACAGAAATATAAAAGGTTCTGTTGCAAAGTTTAAAAAGTAGAAACAGGTATTGATACATGAGGGTGAACATTTAGGCAATAACTAATAATTTGTGTAATTCCTTGTACGTTGAAAAACCGAAGTTTGGTCGCAAACTTCGGTTTCGTTTATATAGAGCATGAATCGTTTCGATTCCTTTCAAGGTACGTGAAGCATGCCGAAGGTTTTGAAATCCTGCGGACTTGGAAAAACGTCGTTTGATATGTCTATGATCTTGTTCAATAAGATTGTTCAAATGCTTACTTGTACAATGAATGGTACGTTTATAAAAACCTTGTTCTTTTAATTTATTACATGCGCAAAGTAAAGCTGGGGCTTTATCTGTTATGGGAACCATTGGTTCTCCAAATGTTTTTACGAGTCTCTTCATAAAAGCATAAGCAGCCTGGTGATTGCACTTTTTACGAAGTGGAATATCCAATGTGTATCCGTCTTTATCAATTGCACGATATAAATAACACCATTTTCCTTTCACTTTCATATAAGTCTCATCTAAATGCCAAGTATGGTGTGCAACTTTGTTTTTCTTTTTCCAAATTTGATAGATTAGATTTCCATATTCATGGACCCAACGCATAATGGTTGTAGGGGGAACGGAAACTCCTCGTTCTTTCAGAATTTCAGAGACATCACGATAACTTAAAGAAAAACAACAGTAGTAGCCAACGGCTACCAAAATAATATCTTTTTTAAATTGTTTTCCTTTAAAATATCCCATGTATCATTCTCCTCATCTCATTTTCCCTACAGTTTAGCTCAGCTCAAAAAATTTTGCAACAGAATCCGTTACAGAAAGAAGTTCACCATCTATTAGAATTCTTAACACATGAGTTCACAACAATTACTTAGCATCAAACGAGAGAACATCCTTACCTGTATTTTCTATTGCTTTTATATGGAATTTCCACACAATAAAAAGCACCATCACTGGTGCTTTTTATTTATCTGTTATTTATTATCCTTATGATAAACGAAGAATACGTTGTACCTCTTCTAACTCCAATCCGGTTAACTCTGCAATTTTACTTGGTAGTGTACCTCGATTGCTCATATTTCGCACTAACTGAGCAATTCCTTTCTCTATACCCTTTTTCTCTGCATGTGCTACGGCAGCCTTTTCATCTAACAATACCTTTTCTCGCGCTTCATATTCCCGGCGAAACGATTGATTATGACTCATATTGTCCCACTTATCAATCGCTTTCTGCAACGTTTCATCCTGTTCCATCGCAATCGCCTCCAGTGTGTCTGTTAGATTTTGATCTTCATTTGCCGCTAACAAGAGTAACCAACGTACCAAAGAATCATGCCAGGGATTCACCTGTTCCTCTCGCCACTGTGCAATAATCTTCGGCATTTCGATATAATGAATTTCTATATCTTCACTGATGCGGAGTTCTTTTTCCACATCCCATAGAATACCTGTTGTTTGAAAGTGTTCCTGGTTCGGATACAGAACAAAATCTAGTACATTAATCGTAATGGCCTTCTGCAACTCACTATATGGCATCCCTTCCTGCATTTGTGACGCGTATAGTTTCGACCAATAATACAGGGAACGCTTTTGGATATCATGTTTATTCGCAAGTTGAATTTCTATGTTTACAAGTTCACCTGTTCCAAGCGTCGCCCGTACATCCATAATCGACAATTTATCCTCTTTATATTCCTTATGTAGATGTGGGTCTTCTAATGATACGCTCGTAATCGGAGAAACCAACGACTTCTGTAAAACTTCGTTCAGAAATCTCATCAGAATCTCTTCATTTCCTTGGGTTCCAAATAATTGTTTAAAGGCAAAATCGACACGTAAATTCACCCGGTTCTTCATTTGCACACTCCCTTTTCCGTAATTCATAGCTTTATCATACCAAAGGAGTAAGACAAAGGGTAAACTTTCATGATTATGTATTTTCAAACTTAAAGGTAACTAACATTAAGGGACGTGCGTAATAATTGAAACGAATCTTTAGGAACGATTTCTCTATTCATTTTTAACTATACCTAAACGGGTTCTGTTGCAAAATTTTTTGAGCTGAGCTAAACTGTAGGGAAAATGAGATGAGGAGAATGATACATGGGATATTTTAAAGGAAAACAATTTAAAAAAGATATTATTTTGGTAGCCGTTGGCTACTACTGTTGTTTTTCTTTAAGTTATCGTGATGTCTCTGAAATTCTGAAAGAACGAGGAGTTTCCGTTCCCCCTACAACCATTATGCGTTGGGTCCATGAATATGGAAATCTAATCTATCAAATTTGGAAAAAGAAAAACAAAGTTGCACACCATACTTGGCATTTAGATGAGACTTATATGAAAGTGAAAGGAAAATGGTGTTATTTATATCGTGCAATTGATAGTGATGGTCATACATTGGACTTTCAACTTCGAAAAACTCGTGATCATCAGGCTGCGTATGCTTTTATGAAAAGATTGGTCAAGCATTTTGGAGAACCATCGGTTCTCACAACAGATAAAGCGCCTGCCTTGCTTTGTGCGTTCAAAAAATTACAGAAAGACGATTTTTATACAC
>NZ_ALBR01000126.1:0-35788 GCF_002081505.1 Bacillus sp. CDB3
ATTTCTCAGTTTTAATGCTGAGAAATTGGACTTTTATCGTTACTGATGATGTAAAATAACTCCTAAATTGACATTCCAGGTAAAGCTCAAAATTAAGAATGACAAATTCAGAATATGAACAATTTTGGGATAGAAGATTGCAAAATTTTTATTGAGGGTGTTGCAAAACTCATAAATATCCAAAAATTAATGCATAAAGAAATCCGTCTACTTGGAAAAATGATAGTATCCCAAACTACCTTCGGAAAGGAAGGATTTACTAGTATTATAACCGATTTTGATGAAAATCAATCGATTTGGTTCTGTTATAAATTTAATTCTATAATTTTAGAGTAGTGAATTACAAAAAATATTTATCGTTGCATAAAAGCTATTGACAAACCCATCATTTGATATTAAAAAAAATTTGGGGCCGAACCTGGAATAAGCTCTGTATCTACTTTCATAATTAGTTTGCCCTTTTCAATAATTCCTGAAACCTTATTAATTTTAAAATTAGAATCTCTAGGTAGAACCAGTTCTGCATATTCATTTTGCATGTAAACTGCATGCGCCCCTTTTGGTATTTTGATATCCATACGAACCGTTTTTGGATGTCCTCCCAAATATTTATCTACGATTGCTAATGAAGTGCTTGTGAATCCTTTGTCTGATAAGACCTTACCCTCAAATTGCCTTTTAAATTGTTCAATTCCAACCATATTTACTTTCCCTTCTGGGAAAAAAGTATTTCTGTCAAAACCAAATTGCTTTTCATCTGTATATCTGTATACTTTGAGTTCTTCAGAAAGTTTAGCCAAACTTTTCTTAAACACAGAATCCATAATGATAGCATAGTCTTTTGCAACCCTCACATACTCTTTGTCATAACCATTTACTTTTCCTTCCCGTAAAGCCTGATTAATCCTTGTACCATTCATTTCATAATTATTAAAAGCTTCTTTTTCTTTTTTTGTCAATACTATTTTTTCTCGATTATTAGAAAGTGCTGCACCATATGCAGTTGCTTCTTTCTCTTTATCCTTGAAATCTAGTACATCATCATTTTTAGGGGTTTTTAACTTCTTCCAGCGTGAATTTGGGTAAGCTATATTTGATTCAATTGTTTTTATAACATATTCCTTTTTGTTAACATCATATCCTTCTGTCACAACGAGTCCGGTTGAAGGTAAATGGTATACCATTCCATTTTCTTCCGGATGATAATACTTATTTCCATAAGCCATGGTATTTACAATATCATCCTCAGATATCCCTCTTTCCAATACTGTAATAAGAACATTTTCATTTGTCTTACTATATTTTTTATGAAACCGTTGTTGCAATTTCTTTTTCAAGCTGTTTGTTTTTCCTGATCTTTTGTCACGATTTAAAATCTCACCCTCATTGCTTTCTATTTTTTGCTGAGGAGTATGGTCATTCAGTTCTTCTTTTGCAAAAACGGATGTAACAGATACGGATGTGAATGCTACTATAGACGCCAATATCATTAGCGACTTTTTAGTACCTTTAAACATATTGCGCTCTCCTTGTTTTTTATTTGAGTGTTTTTGTCTAAAAATCCGAAATAGGCGAATTAGCTTAATTCATTAAAAATTTATATATAAGTCCTACTTATATTTTCGACACATCTATATTTGCCCAAATCATTCAAAATAATAATTATTTCTGACATATAGATGTTTTTAGATGTGACGATTTTTTAAAGAGGGCATATATATAAGTCTAGATCACTGTTTATATTTTCAATGAAATAGACTATCATAATAGAAGAGGAAGTCCATTCTATTTATGATTCCTCAATCGTTTCTGGATTCCCTGATCCTTTTGTGCGCACAGTGTGAAAATTAGATGTTTTCTGTGATTGAATGGTAGGTAATTGTAACCTTATCTCCATTTGATGTCCTTCTAATGAAGGTTTATTAAATGTATCCAGTACTTCTTGTAATCTTGCAGGAGGTTTTACAAAGTAATTTGTTATCCCTAACACCCACCCAAAAATACGAATGATTATAATTAAATACTGCTTGCGGCAAATTAAACTCACGTCTAATGGAATTTTGTTGTAATAAATTGGTTCCTATTGTTCTCGTCGTTTGCCACATCCCATTACCACCCACTCTCAATGCGTGTCTATATCCAATTTAAAAATCTAACCCTAAAGTTTGTCCGATGGAAAAAGCTTCTTCTTGTGAAACACCTACTGTATTATCAAGGTGAAGTGAATAGGCAAAGGTTTTATTTAACCGTTGTGAATCTATTATTTTATAATAATACTCTGTTATAGACTTAGTTCCTTTCACCCAATCCTCATCTTTTGGAATAGCCCATTTTCCTAGAAGTTCTCCTGTTTTGACATCCGTTGTATTTTTTAAATAGTATTTACCATCTATTCTTGGGAAAGGTTTTAAATTTTCGTCTATAAATATTGCATGTTGAAACATAGATCCAGGATTGCCTTGCGGGCTCCATGCCCCTTCGGAAAATCCCTCATAGATATAATATCAATATATATATGATTCTATAGTGGTCTTTTCACCTATTAAAGGTAACGGAGTATTGGGATTATTAGTTGAAATACTTTCCAACCACCTCCTCCATTTGACTAGTATCTATATTTGTCGCTGCATGAGAAGATAGTGGCGCAACTGTTAATAGTGTAGCTAGCGCCATTGAAGCTGGGATAATTTTCTTGAATTTAGTTTTTAAGTTTAGCATAGTGTATAAAACAACTCCTCTTGATGTTGTTATTGGTGCATTTCCAACAATAACATCGAATCTTAATTTAAATATATACGAAAATGTCACTATTAAAGACATCGTATATATTGACAAATTCCTAGTCGTAATTTTGAGGTTGTTGCAAGACTAAAATAAATATGCAATGTTATGAATCAGAAAAACTAGCTGAACATAAAATAGATAACGATTTTCCCCATACCACCGTGGCTGTTCCGACCCTTGATCTTTGAGTTTACTAAATTGCTGTTCAATTTTCCCGCGTCTTTCAATAGCTGTTCCCCAAAAGTTGTGTCTACAAAATGAGATAACACACGACGGTGTGTACTATTTGTTTTTGTACCGTTTCATGGATTAATTGGATTTACAGGAAAGATACTGAATGTTTCTTCATTTCCATAAATTGTTTGGCTATCATAGGCAGCATCACCAACGGAACCCTATAGAGCAAGACCATAGGCATGTGAAACTAAGTTTTACTAGATCCGCGGTATTCCAAAGTATTCTTCATTCTTCATTCTTTATTCTTCATGCCTCACGTACAATGAATTACGGAATTTAGTAACAATCGCGTGAAATGAAGTGCTTTGAGTTGAAATCATCTATTCTTTAACGAACTTTGCAACAAAAGTAATTTGGTATAATAGACCTAAATATTGATAAAATAATGATAAATATGGTTTTTAGAGAAAAAACTTATAGATAAACGGATTCTCTCCTTAAATTCACTTATTCTTATAGAGAACAACAAACGGACAGTATGATAAATATGCACTTTTTTGTTTGGAAATGTCATTATATGTTTATTTCATTAGGAAAATAGATAGCAGTTTCTCAATACACAACATAAGGAAATTGTGTAAAATAAGAAGTAATATTGAATTATTTACTAAAAAACATGCCTTTATCTCAAATAAAGGGCATGTTTTTTAGTAAATATATAGTACTCATATTGGTTAAGCTATGTAATCTTTATACATCTTGCATAACAATGAAAGGAGGGATCGCATATCGAACTCAAGCCAGTCTTACATTCCGTATTTGAAGATCTTTTCCAAGAGTATGAAAATGTACACCCTAAGATGTATTTCACATTCCAAAAATCAGGTGATGATTTTGTTTTTACAGATATTTGTCCTGAATTACTCGATTCAATTCGTCAAAAACGAGATGATTTGGTTGGAGAAACAGTAGATACTGCTTCTCATATAGGAGATAGAGTTACAAGAAAAAAACTCAAACAACTTTATACATTAGCATGGGATCAAAAAAGAATTTTATTCTACTATTTTCCGAATCAAAACTCAGATATTTTTATAATTACTTATCTAGAACCTCAACATTACCACAATCAGGTTATAGAAGTAATGGGGCGTTGTATGCCTGTCTATAAAAAAGATTTGCAACATCCTTTGCAACATGTCGATCAGTTTCTTGCTTTTTAGGAGAAAGAGGTGATACATGGGATCTTATTCTATTCGTGTTCCAAAGATGCAATGTTATTCGTTAAGATGCTGTCTTTTTACGTTTTTGATTGTTTGACGCATAATTTTTAGGGTTTGGATTAAAAACTCTATTTCTTCTTTCGAAATTTCTTCTTCGTTTAAGGTGAAAGTGTAATATTGTAAAAGTTCCATATCCCCTATATCTAAAATTTTCTTACTTGTTATGTTCGACTGAACTATTAAATCGATTACTTCAATATTATATACTGTAGCAATCTTACTAAGTAAATCTAAGGAAGGAGTATAAAGACCTCTTTCAATTTTAGACAGATTACTATAATCATAATCAATTTTTTCAGCTAAACTTTGTAGGGTATCACCAAACCTTTTACGCGTTTCTTTAATCTTGAATCGCATCATTTTTCCTCCCCTATTAATTTTGGTGGCGGCATACAATTTATCTATAACCTAAGATATCAAAAAGTATTTTTGGTAACAATAGGACTTCAACATGTATCCTTGAAGATCAGAAAGATATCTTGGTATAGTGTAAGGTGTTTAACTATACTGACTCAAACCATGAATGGAAAGAGTACTACCACCATGACTAAACCAATAAAACTTATCACATGTATGCATATTATCTCTGGGACCGAAGAAAAAGTAATAATTAGCGGCTAGAATATTGGATCAAAATGCGAATCACACATGACCAGAACAAATACAGGCGAACCTATATAAAATCTGATTTTTCGAAATACCTTCCCTTCATCATACAAATAAATCTGATTTTTCGAAATGCTTTCTGTGTAAAATAATAGTTGTATTTTGTTGAGAAAGTTAAATAATTATGTAGAAAATGGTTCTGTTACAAAGTTTAAAAAAGTAAAAACAGGTATTGATACATGAGGGTGAACATTTAGGAAATAACTAATAATTTGTGTAATTCCTTGTACGTTGAAAACCGAAGTTTGGTCCACAAACTTCGGTTTCGTTTATATAGAGCATGAATCGTTTCGATTCCTTTCAAGGTACGTGAAGCATGGCGAATATTTTGAAATCCTGCGGACTTGGAAAAACGTCGTTTGATATGTCTATGATCTTGTTCGATAAGATTGTTCAAATGCTTACTTGTACAATGAATGGTACGTTTATAAAAACCTTGTTCTTTTAATTTATTACATGCGCAAAGTAAAGCTGGGGCTTTATCTGTTATGAGAACCATTGGTTCTCCAAATGTTTTTACGAGTCTCTTCATAAAAGCATAAGCAGCCTGGGGATTGCGCTTTTTACGAAGTGGAATATCCAATGTGTATCCGTCTTTATCAATTACACGATATAAATAACACCATTTTCCTTTCACTTTCATGTGTGCAACTTTGTTTTTCTTTTTCCAAATTTGATAGATTATATTTCCATATTCATGGACCCAACGCATAATGGTTGTAGGGGGAACGGAAACTCCTCGTTCTTTCAGAATTTCAGAGACATCACGATAACTTAAAGGGGTCTGGTGTAAAGTTTTACGCTACCCTAAAAATATAGAATTAAAATACAAATAGGAAGAATAAATTGTATAAATTATACAAGATGATGTATAGGACATTCATGATTTTTGATCATTTTTAAACTTTGCAATAGAACCTAAGAAGCATGAGCCAATCTATCATTATAAAAGCATTCTAATAACATAAATCGTCCTCCTTACGTTTCAAATCATTTCTAACCGTTTTTCCTTTTTACAATGTGTATCACATTACAAAATTCCTTTCAGCATATACCTCCAATACATAAAGGGGAGTGCATATCTCTTTAACAAAAACATACTGTATCTTTCTTTCGATTGATCAAATGAAAATGTTTCTTGTTCTTCATATTGATAATCAAATTCTGCTAAAATCAAACTTTTGTATCCCGTGACAATCGGGCAAGACGTATAGCCAGTGTATCTCACCTGTATTTCCTGACCATGTAAGAATGCTACTATATTTTCTTTTAACACAGGAACTTGTTTTCGAATGGCTGCCCCCGTTTTAGAAGTAGGAAGATTTGTACAATCCCCAATTCCAAATATATTTGGATATCGTACATGTTGTAATGTATACGGATCTACATCCTGAGGTGGTACAGTAAAACTGGAACACAGTATAGAGATAAATTATTCTATATGAAGAGGTGTTTCAGATGAAAAAACAGTATGATGAAATGTTTAAAAGACAATGTGTTGAATTGGTGATCAAAGAAGGTCGTTCTATTTCAAGTATCCAGAGAGAATTTGACTTGGGTAACGGAACTCTAAATGTATGGATTAAAAAATATTCTACACAGATTTCCTCCTGTGAAAGCAATGAACTGGAAGAACTACGTTCTTTACGAAGAGAAATCCAGGCGTTAAAAAAGGAAAATGAATTTCTAAAAAAGGCGGCAACCTTCTTTGCCAGCAACCAAAACTAACACGCTTTCAGTTTATAAGACAATATAATCAAATATTTGGAGTGCGCTGGCTTTGCCATCGATTACAAGTGTCTGTTAGTGGTTTTTACGACTATATTCATCGTAAACCCACTGAAAATCAGAAAAAACGTAAAAAGACAGCGGCTTATATTGTCATGCAATTTAAATGTTTAAAAGGAAGAATGGGGTATCGAAAGTTGTACCGTTATCTTGTAAACAAGGGAGTCAAGGTTACGTTGTCACAAGTAAGACAAGCGTTATGCAAAGCCGGCTTGCAGTCAAAAGTTGTCACTTATTATAAGAAACGAAAACAAGAACACCGTACATTTCCCAATGTATTAAAGCGATCCTTTAAACCTGGTAAGAAAGACATACCAACTGTAGTATGTGATATTACGGAATTCCGTTTGATGAATGGGATGAAAGTATATTTTTGTGCGGCATTAGATATTAGCACCCGACGGGTGCTTGGTTATTCGTTAGATACTTGTCAAGATGCTCAATTAGTAAAAAACACATATGGGAAACGAGAAAACATATTATTTCATAGCGATCAAGGATCACAATTTAGCAGTTACCAAGTGACTGATTTTTGTAAACAGCAAAAAATTCAACAAAGTATGTCCCGAAAAGGAAACTGTTGGGATAATGCAGTAATAGAATCTTTCTTTAGTATCTGTAAGCGAGAATGCTTACATGGAGAAAAGCTCATTTCCCTGTCCCAAGTGAATCAGTTAGTAGCTGAATTTATTTATATGTACTATCATTCTGTTCGTCCTCATTCAACATTAAACGGAATGACTCCTTATCAATATTCAAAATCAATTGCGTAATCTAATTTGTGTTCCAGTTTTTCTTGACCAGGTCATAATTTTTTGAGGTGCTCCGCCACACTTGATAGGAGTATGAGGGTGAGTAAAGATGGCATTTCCTCCTTTAAATTGTTGAATTTCTTTCCATGTTGCATCCGCATAGGTATAAGAATAATTGCTACAAACCCCATTTTTCCCAATCGATTCTGTCAATCCTTTAATGTGATCCCAATGTATTTGAACACCAGAAGCTACAATTAAAATCTCATATGCAATAACAGTTTGATCCTCTAACATCAGTCTGTTTTCTGTAGGGCTGACTTGTATTACCTTCTTTTGAATCCAATTTACGCCCTTAGGAATCAAGTCTGATTGATTTTTCATTGTCGTTTCTTTTTTAACAATTCCAGCTCCCACAAAGGTCCATAGTGGTTGGAAATAATGTTGTGATACGGGGTCTATAATCGCTATCTGTTCTTTTAATACAGGAACATGACGGAGTAAATGTGCAGTCAAGGAAATTCCGGCTGTGCCAGCCCCAATCACAATAATGGTATATACATTTTTCATTTTCATTCATCTCTCCCTATTTTTTATTTACTAGTAAATCGCATCATATTTCAGCTCTAACGTAATTGAAAGATAGTACTCACAGGATTATGATCACTGTGTGTAAACTGGAAATCATGCCCATTGACCTGAAGGATTTCAACATTAGGTGAGACTAAAAAGCCATCAATAATCGTCACAAAACTTTTTCCTTTTATGTACTCTGTACGATTATCACGTACAGTCCACACCGAAGGATCGATTGCCCATTGAAATCCTCCTTCTGTAAACCCTTTCGGCAAACCCACTAACCATTCTGGCCAGGAATCTAAAAATGTTGGATCTTGAAGCTGGGTATCTGCAAGTAATTGATTCCAGTCCCCACCTAAAATGACATAATCCCCCTTCTGATGATGTGCATGCATATAATGCTTTATATATTCAATTTGTTGTTTGCGTATTTTCCCATCTGTATCATAAGCCGATAAATGTAAATTTACGATTCTCAAATTCTTTCCACCTTCAATAGGGATAAGGTGTTCTATCATAGCCCGATCTAAATCAAAAAGTTGCTTTGGCCAAGGCTCTCTCCCTGGTAAGTGAAAACGGGTTGCGTTTTTTATGAAATAGGTAGAAAACGTAGCAAGCCCGGACTTTACATATCCCATGGGATGCAGAAAGGGAACCGGGACCCATGGAGTCCTATAATTATAACCAAATGTGGAAGCATAAGATGATAACCTCTGTTGAAAAAATTGATATTGATTTTGATCGTAGGAGCGTAACGCCTTGATATCGACTTCTTGTAACAATACAAAATCTGCGTTTTCTTGCTTCAAAAATGAAGACATGTGCTGTAAATTGATATTCGTTTGTTCTCTACTCCGAGAACGTGATCCTGTTCCTCCATCCATAAAGAAATCTTGCTTCGCATCTAATCCCGCGTAACCAATGTTAAAGGTAGTTACTTTGAAGGGAGTATGAGATCGTAATTTTTTTTCTTGAGAATTTTCTATGGGGATTTTCAAAGATTCAGGTGGCTTTTTCTGTATCCAGGTCATATAAACTAAAAAAATCATAGGAAGACCTAATATAATCAAAGATAGAGTAACTAATATTTGTATTCCTCTTTTAAGCATCTAGGGCTCCTTCCTTTATATAGCAGAGTGTTAAAAAGAACAGGTCATAAGGGTATGAAAATGTTTTTAATGGCATTGTGATTCTATTCTTATAGCATGTATTATACTCTCTATATAGATGATAATTTTTGAGAAATATGGTGAACGGAGTAGAATGAAAGGTTTTTCTAGTATAAAAATAGAATATCAGTACAAATTAATTGAAAAAGGAGGACTTTAATGAAAGAATCCTAGCTTCGTATTATTTTTTACAGAATAGAAAATGAGGGGGATTGTATTTGAATAAGAGTAAGAAACTATTACAGGCATTTGTTTTGATTTTATTTTGTACCATTACCTGCAGTATGTCTACTGTATCAGCAGAGACAGTTCCTGATTACGGAAAGATCTTTCCACCAAAAGAAACCTTTCAACCAGGAGATTGGTTTATTGGAGCAACACCTGCCTATATAGATCCTACAAAGTCACCAATCGTATTTGTGCAAGGGAAAAACGGAAAGGCTAACGATTGGTATGGAGATACTTACTATCATGGAAAAAATAATATGTATGATACAGCCTACTATGCTGGTTATCAAACTGCTTTTGTACAACTTTATGATGCGGCAGGCATAGGTTCTGTTAGCCCTTGGACAAATGGAAAATTGTTAGCTGAAAAATTAGAAGCCATTTATCAACATTTTGGAAAGAAAGTAAACATCATTGCACACAGTAAGGGGGGCATTGAT
Source organism: Bacillus sp. CDB3 (assembly GCF_002081505.1). Taxonomy (NCBI): domain Bacteria; kingdom Bacillati; phylum Bacillota; class Bacilli; order Caryophanales; family Bacillaceae; genus Bacillus; species Bacillus sp. CDB3. Next base: position 9,867 of record NZ_ALBR01000126.1, read on the forward strand.
ACACAGGCCGCTCTTGTACAATATGGTGCCCATCGCTTTGTTGATAAAGTGATTACGCTTGGATCGCCTCATTACGGAACTCATCTAGCAGATTTATCGTATAGTTGGTGGGCAGGATGGCTGGCCTCCTTATTAGGCCAAAGGGATGAAGGAACCTATGCATTACAAACAGGAGAGATGTCACGTTTTCGCTCTATTATCGATACGAATCCTGTTACAAAATCCAACCAGTATTACACGATAGCGGGGACAAGCTGGGGACCTACTTTTTCTGCTTTGTCCGTGGGAGGATTATATTTGTCACCGTATGGAAGTAACGATGGACTTGTCAGCGAATGGAGTACCACATTACCGTATGGTACCCATCTTTTTTCTGATGCCACATTAGATCATGATTTCATTCGGACAGGAACAGCTGTTTTTTCTCGAATAGAACCATATTTACGAACGAAAAAAATGGGGAAAGCACCGCTACCACCTTCATCTCCTTCTCATGATAAGCAATATGCAGAGATGGACACAATAGAAAACCAAACGGTTTTAGGTGGGGAACTGATTCCACATAAAGAAAATCGTGCTACGTTTTCTGTGGATACTCTAACACCGGGAACGGTATCTATTTTGACCGCGACTAAAAATGTAGATATACAACTCATTTCACCGTCAGGAAAGATATACAACAAACAAGATGCGGTATTGACAACTGGTGAGGATCTTTTTTTTAAAGGAGCTTTTATTCAGACTTTTCAAGTAAAAGATCTGGAAATAGGGGAATGGAAAATAAATATGCAAGCAACCGAAAAGGATGCTTATTTGGCCATTGTACAATATAAACAAGAAGCACCTTTTCAATTGAAGCACCCTTATAAGATAAAGGGCAACCAAACTAAATTATATATCCAGTCTCCTGATAGAAAGCCAGTCAAAGATGAAGATGTTTCTATAACAGTTCGCGTAGTAGATCGAAAGGGAACTTTACTTTCACAATCTCATGATATTCAACAGGTAAATGAGAATACCTTATCTTCCACTTTACAAAATATTGAACAACCTGGTGTATATAATCTTACCCTCGATATAAAAGGTGCAAATAAAGAAGGCCACACGTATACTCGTACTATTGTGCGTTCTATCTATATTGAAAAATAAACCATAAAATGACTTTTAAGGATTGTAGAAACAAAAAAGGCACTCACATTGGACTTCCCCCCGTCAAGTAGACAGCTTTAAAAAAAGACTAAGCAGCCATTGAGATTCGATATTTAATCGGATCTCGATGATTGAGTCGTTTTTAGAATCGTTTGTAGTTATCAATGATAGATGTATGTTTCAATTGCTTGAATCAGCTCTCCTTTTGTTTGATAATCATTGAGATAAAATACTTCAGATTTAAAATGAGAGCAGAATGATTCGATACAAGCGTTGTCATGGCAGTTTCCTTTGCGGGAGTGGCTGCCGATGGCACCTAGCTGTTGAAGCGTACGATGATAAGCACTTGATCTGAGTGGATGATGGTTCCATACACATCTCTTTTTGGTGTTGCTAAATCAAGTGTTTCTAGAACCAGTTGTAAATCATTGCAATGTGAGAGTTTCAAAGCAACAATTTCATTATTGTAAATGTCTTGGACGACCAATAAATAGAGAAAAATAGGTTCTGTTGCAAAGTTTTTCGAGTGGAGCTAAACCGTAGGGAAAATGAGATGAGGAGAATGATACATGGGATATTTTAAAGGAAAACAATTCAAAAAAGATATTATTTTGGTAGCCGTCGGCTACTATTGCCGTTTTTCGTTAAGTTATCGTGATGTCTCTGAAATTTTAAAAGAGCGTGGCATATAAGAGTTCGTGACAAACCCCTCATCTAATTTGATGTTCAGAAACTTTGCAACAGAATCAAAAGAACTTTCAAATCTTGCATAAAAAAGCAGTATGGATATATTATCCATACTGTACAAGAACAAACCACTTGAACTTTTTCTATTTTATTGTAACCATTCCCTGATACCCACCTGGACGATTGTCATAACTATATACATATAAATAATATTTTCCAGGTTGTGCAGTATAAGATCCCATTAATTGTTGCCCTTGAAAAGTCGCATACACCACAGGGTTTTTCAGGTCTTTTTCACTGTATAGGATCCAATTCATTTGAATTTGATTTTGATTGGTAATATCAATGGACAATTTGTTCAGTGATTGCACATCTAATTGATAGATATCTAGGGAATTCTTTGAATCAAGGCGTCCCATAAAGCTTGTATGGAAAAGGAGTGGGGTCGCATTTTGAATTGAATCATTTGGTTCTTTAGAGACGAGCATATTATTTGCAATGCCCTGAAAAACAATATCACACTCAATCTGATTGTTCATATTTACTCGGTAGTTTGTAAAATATGCCGTCATCGTTTTATAACCATTCCAAGGCTTAGTAGATAACTGCTTTAGTATGGCGTCCAATACTGTATTTAAATTTCTCCAGTCTGACTCCAAACCTGTTGTTTTATTTCCAGTGTAAGTACCACGTAAAGTAAACGTATGAAAAAGATCAGACTGTTGTTCAATTATATTGTTGTTCTGAAGCGGAATGATTCGTGTAATTTCTTTTTGTACATCCGTTAATGGCTTTGGTTCTGGACGCTTTAAATATTCATCTGACACAGCTGGAGTTGTATATTCATTTTGATGATCAATTAACATCTGCATATAATTTTGGTACGCCGTATTTAATGTGGTATCCTTGCTTAATGTCTCACGATATTGATCGTATTGTGTGACTTGATTGTTTTTAATAATATCGAGTAATTGAGAAAATAAATCCCATCGATTCTGATACATATAAGATTGTAAAACAAATGCATAATTATAGAACTCCCAACTTCCATAGGTAGCATAAAGCGTTTGCTGTAAAGTATATCGCTTCAAAGGATCTATCGCTAAATTTTGTAAGATTGTTTTTCTCGGCACGACTTGGTTAGTACGGGTAGAGCCAGCAAAAAACTCTGCATTCCCCTCTTCGAACCACGTTAAACGTTCATTTTCATATAATCTTCCTTGGCCAAATAATCCTGGAACAAGATAACGTCCTTGTAGATAGTGTGTAAATTCATGACGAAATAATTCTTCTAAGCTATAAATACTATCCTGCGGTGTTCGCTCATACGTAAAAAAGGTCCCATCTTGTTCAATATAAATCCCACCATTATTTGTGTCATATCCGTATAATAAACGATTCAACTGGTATTCTGCCGGATTATTATAGATGACCATGGTTGAGATATCATCACGATGTCCTTTTTCCAATGGTATATCTGATCCTATCACACGATAAAATTGTGCTTGCACTTCCTTAGAAGCCCAATACAGTCTTTGGACTTTCTCTTCCGTTACTTGTTGTCCGGTTTTAATAATCATGGATCCATTATCAAATGTATAGGTTTTTGGTATATAATACTTCTTTCCTTCTTCTTGTATTTTTTTATAATCAATTGGATTTCCTTTCGCATCTCTTCCCTTATATCTTTCATCAATTTGTTGAGCGGCCGTGAGATACGCTTCACTTAAATAGGAATAAACCTGTAATGCATCCGTAATAATTTGTAATCCTTTTTGTGATGTGCTATGAAAGACACCCAATCTACTCGCATAATAAATTCCATTATTAATAATCCAGCCTGTATCTGCATTTACTTGACCATATAACGCTATTTTCCCAATCTCTTCAATAAAAGGATTAATTTTCCCATACCAAGGTGATTGGTTAGGTACAATACCAGTTTGATACAAATACGTTTGAAGATCGTAGTCAATGCCACTTAAAAGACTATATACGGCTGTTCCTTTTGTATATTCTTTCGCATACGCTTGTAAATTTCGATTAAATTGTTCTAAAATAGGTACCGCTAACGACACAATTTCCGGATTACTCGATGCATTTCCAATTAAATTTCCATAAGCCGCCACGACTCGATCTTGTTCTGTTGTTCCCAGCCGAAAAGCTGGATTTGTTGCAATGTTCTTTAAAGCCGGTAAACATTTATCATGAAACTTACGATCATTAAGATAGGAAAGTTCTTTATAGTAATAGCCTAGATAGAATCCTGAACGTAATACTTCTACTAGTGTTTCTATTCCATTTGAATTTGTTGTTGTATACGTATTTCCTCTTTTTTCTAATTCTTGAATTAAAAATTGGACACGATTTTGATCTTGATAAAATTTGAGGGAGTCTGCATTAAGTTGAAATAAATCGGTAATGTCACTCCAACGTATTGTCGAAAGTACTTGCACTAATTTTTCATAGCTGAGGGCATGTAATTGTGCCATGGTGTATGTTTGTTGGGTAGAATGTGTAACATTAGGCATTGTGAATCCTGTTTTAGGATAAGGTGGTTGAATCGATCGGTCGGTTTGAAATGGTGTAACGAATAAAGAGGAAGTATACGGATATGGCTTGTAAAATGGATTTTGGGATATATATTGTCGTTTCATTTTTGACGAATTTACATGCAAGGTATTCTGACTCTGATTGAATGGTAGTAACAACGCATTTCTAGATATATTGTGCGGTAATACACTAAACTGTTCAGATGGGATTGTTTCTTTAGAAACCAGTATGGAGCTTGCTTGTACCGAATTTGCTGAACCTAAAATAGTACAACACAAAATCATGATGATTAACTTACCTATACGTTTCATCCAATTCCTCCATTTCAAAAATCAAAATATTCTTGCTGATTGTCACATGATGGTTTCAGATTTTTTCATAGAGTATCAGCGTCAAGTAATCTAACTATGAAAATACTTCTAGAAAAATAAGGCTAGTTTTCATAGAATCCCCTCCTTCTCATTTTCTTTTTTATACACATGTTGAGATGAAACCAATATAAAAGAATCTGACAGATATCTTTTCGACCGATACAACATATCCTTTTAGTTTCAGCCCAACATTACTTATATATTACAAATCATTTTTTTTACCTTTGTTTATCTATTGATAAATATCAAGTTTTAGAGACAACATACTATGTTGGACAATTTGTATTTTTTGAAAAATGGGTTTCTCTCAATATGCTAAAACAATTAGAATCATTTGTTACTAAAAAAACTGGCCCGCCATTTCTATTCTGCATACTTTTAATAGACGCATAAAACGTGTATATTAGACTATTTTCTCAATACAATCAATTTGTATATCTGGAGGGTGTTGCAAAACTTATAAATATCCAAAAATGAATGCATAAAAAAATCCGCTTTCCTGAAAGAATGATAGTAACCCACACTATCTCCAGAGAGGACGGATTTACTAGTATGATAACCAAGTTTGATGAAAATCAATCCATTTTACAGGTTTTATTTGCATACGTAGACAGTTTAACTATTGGAGGCGTTCCGCCTGTGACGGGTTGCCCACCCATCTGTAGAAAAGCTTTACTGAAATGTTTTTTCTTGAAAACTGTATTCCAAATTGACTCTTTACGCAAATTAACTCGTTTTTTGCATCAATATCCTTCATTTCGTGTATCTTGTGGTCTTTCTTTTGTTCCTCATATATCTACTTTTTCACGTGTAGGTACTTGGTTTCGCAACGAAGGAATTCCGTTGATTCATAAACAAACTCTTCAAGAAATGAATTCAGGGCTGATTCCGTGTGTTTTAATTGATAGTACAGCCTTACGGAGTAGTTTATACGATTCCCAAGCAAAATGGGGAAAGTCTACTCGTTATGGTTGGTATAAGGGCTATAAAGCCCATGTCTGTGCTACACCAGAAGGTGTTGTATTGTTGTCCTATACATTTACAACAGCAAACGTACATGATAGCAAGATGGCTCCTGTATTACTTCAAGATATACAAGATCGAAATGTCCTGTTTTCCGTGGCAGATGCGGCTTATGATAGTCAGCACATTTATGAAGTTGAACGAACATGTGACATCTTTGCCATAAATCCAATCAACCCTCGAAATGGTGAAAAAATTAAGAATACACATCGTCGTGTATTGTCTCATTTTATACAAACTATCTTTGGAAAACAGTTGATGAAAGAGCGTGGGAAAATTGAACAACAGTTTAGTACATTAAAAGATAAAGGGCTGGAACAGCCTTGTTGGTATGGTCAAAATCGCTATCTACTACATGTTCAGCTAGTTTTTCTGATTCATAACATTGCATGTTTATTTTAGTTTTGCAACACCCTCAATTAGATGTAGCAAATATTAATTTTGGGTTTGCAATGGACATATTTTATATCGTGTTAACTATCATATCTGAAATTTGGTAGCATATACTAAAACAGACACCGAGAGAAATTTATGTAAACCGGACGCTTTCAGAGAGAAGGCGTCCTTTTATTTTCCTTGCTACTTCACATACACATAGGCTTCATTTGCAGTAACATAATATGTTTTACCTTTGGCTATTGTGTACTTTGAACTGCGGAGATTTACCATGACATTCTTATTACTCTACATTACATGGACATATTTTGACACGTGTTTGATTGCTTGTAAATACGTTAGTTCCACAAGAAATGGCTTGTGCTTTGTTATAAATCCATCCACTTGTATTTGGTACTACTTGTACTTGAAATTGAATGACTTTCGTTGTATGGGCGGGAAAAGGATTTATCGTAATACCTGTAGTAGGATTTGCCCCTGTTTGAGGAACTCCATCTACCTTTACACTATTGGGAACAAACGTAGTTTTAGGATCAATCGGGTCCAATACTTCTATTTGATTTAAATCATCTGGACCTTCATTTGTAATAGATATAGTGTACGTAATGTGACGGTCACATTGAATAGCACCTACGTCTGCCTCTTTTGTCACAGTTAAGGTAGCTTGAATAACATGAGTTGATACTTGGTTTGAAACAGTTGTTGCAGAATTATCTGCACTGACACTAGCCTGATTTACAATTGGATTTAGAGGATTATCTCCAATTCGGACCTGAAATGTGACCGTTACAGATTGCTGAGGGGCAATATCTCCAATTGGTACTCCATCATTCGGATTGCCAGAAGATGGTGCCCCATTTATTATTACACTCCCCGGAATAAAAGTGGTTCCAGTTGGAATCGTATCTTTAAAAATAGAATTCATTGCAGTTAGAACTGTTCCCCAGTTCCTGACTGTTACTGTATACGTCAAGACATCTCCTGTACAAGCTTTTGCTAAATCTACTTTTTTGTTATTTCCAATGTCTAATAAATTTAGGGGCGCTGCCACACATCTTGCTCCATCATTAAAAAATGCTGGTGCGCTCTGAGAAAATACAACTCCAGTTGCAGCATCTGTCGGAGTTCCACTAAAAGTAATACGATAAACAACTCCATTAGAATTGTGTATTGCATATAAAGCTCCATCTGGATCAAAAAATACTGCGCCATACTGGTCTGAACCTGGAGCAGGCGGTAATCCTGTTGTTGGTAAAGCAGTCACTGCACCAGTAAGAGGATCTACTTTAATAACTTGACCATTATTCTGAACACCATATAACTGATTATCTATAGGGTTAAATCCCCAATCTTTTGCATCAGTTGTAGAACTTAACGAATGGGATTCTACCTGTAAATACGTTGGAGAACCCTGATTTACATCTATCGAATAATAGCTAGTACTTGGATTTTCAGAAAACAGATAATAATGTCCGTCTTTATCTACATCTCCAACAAAAAAGGGACCGGAAGGTAAACCAGGAACTGATACTGCTGTTGTAGTTAAATCTGGATTAATTTGTACCACTGTCTGACGATTATTATCGTAGCCCCAGAAAACATTATCCTTAGGGTTAAAACCTATCGCATTATAATTGTTACTCGCAGGTGTTATAGACCCTAATCTTGTCGCTTCTCCCGTTACAAGATTAATTTGATACATGACTCCTTCTGCAGCTTGATATCCATATGGGGAACAGGGCCATTCTTCTGCTGCCGCTTGGATAATCTCTAATTGAAAATGTTGTACTTTATTCTTGTCTTCCATGAATTTTTTCTCCTCCTTATTGGATTATGCTCAAGGCGTAGATTCAATGGATATACACCCGTTCCAATAAATAATAAATCATTAAATCGGAATATATTAATTTTTTATAGACAGATTAACAGCCGCCTTCCACCTTAAACGTACCCTCAAATACACCCGTACAATATTGATTTTGACAAGGCGTTGTTACACAATTACATTGGCCCGTAACAGACGTTACTTGTTTTACAGCAATAGAAAGATCTGAATCTGGCTGAATCGTATAAGAGTGCGTACCCGTTGCATCTGTAACTGTTATTACCATATTACAATGCAAGCCCGTATTTGTTATCGTAATTGTTCCATTATACGCTGGTGAGGTTCCTGCAGAAAAAATAGGAAATGTACTGCCATCACATGCCTGTTTAATTGGTTCACAAATATATTCTGTGTGACATTTTGGTTGATTGATTAGATCTGTAACCTTTTTTAATTTTGCATCTAAAAACATTTCTGCTTTCATTACAGAATCTACCATGTCTTGAATACTTTTATTGATATTGAGTAAATCTTGAATGCTAGGACCTGGTCCTGTTCTCCCCGGTAAAGTTCCTAAAACATATTGTAGCTTCTCTCCCTCGGCATTTAGAATATGTGATAGTCCAAGTTCTTCTAATGCAATAGAAGATAATAATAAATTGAGCGCATCATCACGATCTACACTAATATTAGGAGTAATATTAGGTATATTGGCTTGAGACATACTTTTCTCCCCCAACTTCCATATATTTTTTGGCTCTATACACCATATTCATGACTTGATCAACTTGTGAAATAATAGTTCGAAATTCGTCGAATTACTAAGTGAATGATTGCTGGTTCTGTTGCAAAGTTTAAAAATGATCAAAAATCTCGAATTCAACATACATCACCTTGTATATTTATACATTTTATTCTTCCTATTTGTATTTTAATTCTATATTTTTAGGGTAGCGTAAAATTTTGCACCAGAACCGCTTTTTTCAAATGCCTGGATTCATGATATTCAAATTGTTTTATCCACATGCGAACCATTTCGCGATTCGCTCCCAATGATTTTGCAATATCTTTTATACTCTCACTTCCGTCTTGGTAACGTATTACTGCATTCATATTTTCTTCTGAAGTAAATTTAGTCATAAAAAACTGCCCCTCCTGTTTTTCGACGTACAGTGAATTTCAAAAATTATTTATGGTTGCATAATATTTAGTGACAAATTTCTCATTTTATTTGATGTTAAGAAACTTTGCAACAAAACCAGTTGATCGGCATGTATGATGCCCCATTATAGCAAGGCCCGCCATGATTCTCTAAAGATAGGCTATATATTTAGGGAATCGTGATGAACATTGAATAATTACAAACAAGCAATAGGTTAATATGTTTTAATTGTGTAAAAAATACATAACTATAAACGTTAATATTGAATCCATCTAATACTAATTATCAAGTGGTTAAAATTAAAATTCATCTTCCATAATTAGATTTCCAGCATCATTATCTTTCGTCAATCTCTGCTTCAGATAATTTTCTTTCGTAGTCCGATCGTTTTTATGACCAACTGCAGCTGCGATGACATGAGGTGGTAATCCTTTGTAATCATACAAGTACTGAACATAAAAATGTCTAAAGAAGTGGGGCGTAATTCGTATATTTTCTGTAAATGGTAACTGAGTAGCCTTAATGATTTTCGAAATATATTGTGACAAGTAATTCTCTCTATAAGCAGTAAAGTTCTTCGTTTGAAATACCGTTCCACCATTTTTATTCCCAATATCTATAGGTAACCTTCTTCGAATTCGAAATACGGCAATACGATTAAAAATCTCCTTATTAATAGAAACAATCCGCTCATCATCACCTTTTGTATTCACTGTTAAATAATAACGTCCACGTATAGCGTCATACTCAAAATCTTCCCACATTGCATGTGCCACCTCTGCAACGCGTAATCCTGTAGTAGCTAGGAATGATAATAAAGCGTAATTGATTTCGTTATCCTTATAGAAGTGGAGTAGCTGCTTTACTTCCTCGTATGATAACTCGCGCTTTGGTTTATGTTGTTTATTCAACGTTGTGCTTAAAATCTCCACATGAAGAGGTTCCTGAATATATTGGATTTCATATAACCATTTCAAATAGGATCGGATCACGCCAAACTTCCGACTAATCGTAGATGCTTTGTATTTTTCTTTTGATTGATAGGAAACAGCCTTTTGTGATAACCATTTTTGATAGTTACGAATATGACGTTTTCTTAAATTCCTCCAGACTTGGCTAACTTTATAATCTGTAACATCTTGCTGCAGAAATGCTGTACTTTGTTTGATAAAGAAGTAAAACTGGCTTAAATCACGAGCGTATAAAGTTCTAGATGCATCTTTGATACGTTTTTCGTGGTCAAAATGTGTTTGTCGGTTCAAGTAGTAGTACAGTATTTCTTCATCTGAAAATCCCTCGTATGTATATGTATCTTCTCTTTCATTATTTTCCTTTTTAAATTCAGCTTCATCTATATAATCACGATTCCATACTGCAAGTATGTTTATTAGATCTTGTTTTTGTTTCTTTATATTTTCTAAAGAAGTTTCATTATGGATCGTATTCAATTCAAATTTCATGATTCTACAACTCCTTATTAATTCTCTTTGTATCTATTAGTATAACTAAATTACATTCAAAATTATTTATATAGTAAGATTAAATTTTTTAAAAATGAAATTGTAAAACAACTATAGAAAACTTTCCATTTTCTATGTTTATTCTGTTATTTCTTTTATAAATTTTTCATATTAATATTTCAAAATTATACATAACAATTTAATTAAAAAAGATAAATGAATTGTTATATATTTTCTAAAAAGAATTTCACATTATATATGATATAATAAATTTAAATTATACATTTTATTGAATTGAAATACGATTAAATAAATGTGTAAATCGAATATAAATTAAATAAAAAGGAGAAAAATATGAATGAGAATCAACAAATCCTTTTGAATACAAATGAAGTGAAAGAGTATTTAAGGGTTAGTACTTTCGTTGTAAACAATCTGATGAAACAGAAGACATTAGTTCCAATCAATAAGGATACATGGCGATTAGATGGAAGTTTCCTTTTCAAAAGAGAAGATGTGGAAGGGATTAAAAAGGAAAGAGAAACGGAAGGGATTACTCTGTACCAAGCTAGTAAAAAATATGATGTAAGTACCTATCAATTAGAAAAATGGTTAGAAAACGGGGGGGCCGTTGCAAAGTTAGAAAAAATATAAAGAGGGCTATAAATTTGGGATAGAATTTAAGCAATCGCTACTAATTTTTGTAGTTCTTTGTACGAAGAAAAGACGGAATCTGATTCAAGACTTCGTCTCTGTTTATATAGGGCCTGAATCGTTTCAATCCCTTTTATGGTACGAGAAGCGTGTCGGATACTTTGAAATCCAGACGATTTCGCAAATCGACGTTTGACATGTCGATGATCTTGTTCAATCAGATTATTGCGCTGTTTGATGGTACATTGTTTTGTATGTGTATAAAAATCGTCTTTCTGTAATTTTTTGAACGCACAAAGCAAGCGCTTTATCTGTTGTGAGAACCGATGGTTCTCCAAAATGCTTGACCAATCTTTTCATAAAAGCATACGCAGCCTGATGATCACGAGTTTTTCGAAGTTGAAAGTCCAATGTATGACCATCACTATCAATGGCACGATATAAATAACACCATTTTCCTTTAACTTTGATATAAGTCTCATCTAAATGCCAAACATGGTGTGCAACTTTGTTTTTCTTTTTCCAAATTTGATAGATCAAATTTCCATATTCATGAACCCAGCGCATAATGGTTGTAGGGTGAACAGAAACTTCTCGTTCTTTCAGGATCTCAGATACATCGCGATAACTTAAAGAAAAACGGCAATAGTAGCCGACGGGCTACCAAAATAATATCTTTTTTGAATTGTTTTCCTTTAAAATATCCCATGTATCATTCTCCTCATCTCATTTTCCCTACAGTTTAGCTCCACTCGAAAAACTTTGCAACAGAACCCTACATATCATTGTGTTTCCTATTGAGAAATGTAAAAATAGAATGCGATGGACCTTGTAGGAGTTGAACCTACGACCGGACGGTTATGAGCCGTCTGCTCTAACCAACTGAGCTAAAGGTCCATGAACATGCAAGTTAAGAAAATAATCCTTGTACATATTGTATCGCATTTTAGTACGCATTACTATCACGAATAAAAAAGAAAAACACCCTTACGAGTACTTTTCTTTGAATTGATCACCACTTTAATTTTCATAACATCTTTTCTTACAAGAGGGTGTTGCAAAACTAAAATAAACATGCAATGTTATGAATCAGAAAAACTAGCTGAACATGTAGTAGATAGCGATTTTGACCATACCAACGAGGCTGTTCCAGCCCTTTATCTTTTAATGTACTAAACTGTTGTTCAATTTTCCCACGCTCTTTCATCAACTGTTTTCCAAAGGTGGTTTGTATAAAATGAGACAATACACGACGATGTGTATTCTTAATTTTTTCACCATTCCGAGGGTTGATTGGATTTATGGCAAAGATGTCACGTGTTCGTGCAATTTCATAAATGTGCTGACTATCATAAACCTCATCTGCCACAGAAAGCAGGACATTTCGATCTTGTATACCTTGAAGTAATACAGGAGCTATTTTGCTATCATGTACGTTCGCTGTTGTAAATGTATAGGACAACAATACAACACCTTCTGGTGTAGCACAGACATGAGCTTTATAGCCCTTATACCAACCATAACGAGTAGACTTCCCCATTTTGCTTGGGAATCGTATAAACTACTCCGTAAGGCTGTACTATCAATTAAAACACACGGAATCAGCCCTAAATTCATTTCTTGAAGAGCTTGTTTATGAATCAACGGAATTCCTTCGTTGCGAAACCAAGTACCTACACGTGAAAAAGTAGATATATGAGGAACAAAAGAAAGACCACAAGATACACGAAATGAAGGATATTGATGCAAAAAACGAGTTAATTTGCGTAAAGAGTCAATTTGGAATACAGTTTTCAAAAAAAACATTTCAGTAAAGCTTTTCTACAGATAGGTGGGCAACCCGTCACAGGCGGAACGCCTCCAATAGTTAAACTGTCTACGTATGCAAATAAAACCTGTAAAATGGATTGATTTTCATCAAACTTGGTTATCATACTAGTAAATCCGTCCTCTCTGGAGATAGTGTGGGTTACTATCATTCTTTCAGGAAAGCGGATTTTTTTATGCATTCATTTTTGGATATTTATAAGTTTTGCAACACCCTCCTTTGAATAAAATATAGAATGGCAATTGAAACTTATAACATTATAATTATCATTATTAAAGTTTATAATGTTATAAGTTTATCACCCCATTTTCAAGAGATCGTAAACGATTAACGAACTGCGAAAACCACAGCTAAAAAAGTGGGTTTTTACCTAGTGATGTTATATTATGTATGTTTTTAAAAAATGTTCACTTTTCTTCAGTTGAAACAAATACTTCTTATACTCTTCAAACTTCAATTTGTCTCAAGGCACCCTAATGATAAAAAAGCCACATGTTATTAAATTTTTTTTACAGTAGCGAAAGAACTATGAACTCAAGTTGATTAAGACTAACTACGAAAGAACTTTTGAATACTCAATAAATCCAGATCGTTGATTTAGTATGTGATAGATAATTTTAATGACTTTATGTGCAATGGCAATAAGTGCTTCTTTTTACCTCTTCTCTTCGTGCAGCAAGAGACCAATACTTTCCTGATAACCATGTATGACGCGTTCTCGAGATGGCCCATGCTACTTCACAAAGCATAGATTGAATGTGTGGGTTTCCTTTGGTTGTTCGAGTGCTTTTTTTACCCGCACTTTCATGATTCTCAGGAGATCATCCTGCCCAAGAGGCAAGATGATGAGCAGAAGGAAACTGATCCATTTCTACACCGATTTCGGCAATACTACATGCCACAGAGTGTTTTTTGACACCTGGAATGGTTAAAAGAAGCTCTACTTGTTCTTGATAAGGTAAAAGAATTTCATCAATTTTATCTTCAAGCTGTTGAATTGATGATTCCAGGATTGACGAATCAGAAAAATTTGGTGTGGATTGATTGTACCAAATAAAGAGTCTGTAATCTGAGATGCCTTAGGCATCATTCTAACGTGAATATGTCCTTCAACTTCATTTTGATTTACATAGCCTTGTTCAACGAGACGAGTGAGCAATTTCCGTCCGGATACGCCGAATACATCTGAAATAACAGCACCTAGCTTAATATTCGAACAATCTAACGTTTTTTGAATACGATTTTTTTCAACCGTCATATTTCCAATCATTTTTTTACGTAGGCGCGTTAAATCACGGAGTTCCCAAATATCAACCGGAGGAACAAAGCTTTTTTCAATGAGTCCATATCGACGAAGTTTCGCAATCCATTCTGCATCGGCTACATCGGTTTTCCGTCCAGGAACATTTTTAATTCGTTGCGCATTTGCCAGGGTAATCTCGAAATAATCTTCTAGAATGTTGAAAACCTGTTTCCAATAGATCCCGGTGCTTTCCATCGCAAGATGGGTGATGTCTAGTTCTTCGAACCATTGAAGCATTTCATATAAGTTCTTCGTCATTGTAGGAAAAGTACGAATTTCTTTGATAAGTTCTTCATCTGATGAACCAATGTAAGTAGAAACAACAATTTCTTTTTGATGAATATCAAGTCCAGCACAGTGAGAATGTAATGTTTCCAAAATATAAACCTCCTAATTAGATGTGAGACGGATGAAAGAAATAATTGGAAATTCAACATTTTTCTGTCCGTGATCAGAACATTTCTGTCAACAGAGGGATGTGCACCGAATTATTTCTTACAGTTTCCTTTGCGGGGTTAGCCCACTATAAAACAGTACGTACTAAACATCACCCATCTATGTAACCCGTATAAAAAGTTTATAAAAAAATAGTCACACCCTTTTCATGTGGGGGTGTGACTGTAAGTCATAATGGTTTCCTTTAAAACATCCCATGTATCACTTTCCTCATCTCATTTTTCCTACAGTTTAGCTCCACTCGAAAAACTTTGCAACAGAACCAAATTACTTGTTAAATAACCCCTTAAAAATCGATTTGTTTTGTTCTTTTCTCTTCTGTTCCACAGTTTCTTTTAATCGATCATCAAACGATTTTATGTTTCTGTTAATCTTATTTAAGATTTCTTCTTGTCTCACAGTTTCTTTTAATCGATCATCAAACGATTTTATGTTTCTGTTAATCTTATTTAAGATTTCTCCCTGTTCCGTTTGCTTCTCGACCTTTTCAGCCTTTTCTTTTACTTCTTCCAGCAGATTTTTCAGCTTCTCATTTTCCGTTGTCTTATCTTCTAATTGTTTCTTAATTAATTCCGATTTCAACAACAATTGATCGCTTTTACCCGTTATTACTTTTTCCATTTTATCTAATTTCAGCTGTAGCAATTTACTTAATCTTTTATTCTCTTCACGTTGTTCGATTAATTCATTTTTTACATCTTGTAATTCTGTCATGATTGGTTGAATCGTATTTGCTGCAACATCCATCATAGCTTCTTGCATCATCCATTTAAACTTTTCTTCATCACGCATTACAGAACGCCCTATTTCGGTACTTTCCTGTTCATGAACGATTGGTGTTTGCGATTCGCTCTCTTCTGTTTTAAAGCTACTTACAACCGTTTTCGAAGCGCTCTCCATACTCATGCCAGCATCTAATAATTTTTTCAATTCCCTAAACGCTTTGTAATCCCGTTCATAATACACACGTTTATTGGTTTCTGTACGTTCGAACTCATAACCTCGATCCTCTAGCTCCATACTCCATCGGCGGAGCGTATATGGACTAATATTCAAGTCGTTCGCCACTGTTTTTGCATAATATCCGAATTCGTTCATTATCGTTCACCTCTCTTAATATTTCTATGTAATTCCCTATTCTACCTCTATGACAAATAACGGTTCTGGTGCAAATAATGAACAAAAATTACAAAGGGCAGAGATTCCGCATGGAATCAGCGTTTAAACAGTTACTCCAAACAACTGCTGAATACATATATTCTGATTTTGGACAGACTGCTCCCTTAATTTGATTTGGCCTTTTTTGATCATATGCATGACTTCTATTCCGGCAATCATTGTTCTAGCTGTTTGCAGTGATTTCAATCCAAGCATATTCCGGATTCGTTTTTTTGATAAACCGATGGTCTTGTTCAATGATATTATTTGAATATTTTTTCAAACGAAGTGGCGTACAGCAGGATATACACTTTTCCTCTTTTAATTTCCGTATTGCAACCGGATAAACTCTATCACCATCTGCAGTAATTGTACGAGATTTTGCCGCATGACAAGAAACCAAGGCTTTCTTTAGAAAGCGCTGGGCGGCCTTTGCATTTCGTCTCTGACTTAAGTAAAAATCAATTGTGTTTCCTTCGGAATCAATCGCACGATATAAATACATATTCTTTCCTTTGATTTTAAGGTATGCTTCATCCACTCTCCAAGAATCATTCGTTGGTTTCAAATGTTTTCGAATACGCTCATTTAATTCTAGCTCATATTGATGAACCCAACGCCTGATTGTTGTAGGTTGTACGGGAACGCCTCGTTCTTTAAATTATCTCATGTATCATGCTCCTCAGTTTATTTTTTTAAAGTTTAGCTGAGTTTAGAAATCTTTGCAACAGAACCGTATGTAGGTATCACGCATAGTTAACAAAATTAGCTGATCCCCCCTAGATGTGCCCGGTATAAAAATCGGAATTATAAGAATTTTTTCAATCTTGTAAGTCTAGCTAGTCTAATCAAACTGATATATGCTTGTTGCGAAATATATATTTATATTTGGAGAGATTCGGGTGAATACCATTAAAAAATGGGCAATAATAATTGTTCCATGCACAAGAGAAAGTAGAGAAATACAACCGGGTATAGAGTATACAGCAATGAATATTTCCAGAATGTATAAATATATCGGAACGGAACATTTGGATATATTAAATATTTTTCAAGAAAATAACATGGTATATCTAAAATTAGTACCCAAAGGGACAATAGCTGGCCCAGGGCCGGTAGTGTTACCAGAGCAGATCCGCTCCCTATATTTAAAAGATCCAAGGTGTTTGATTGGATTGGATATTCAGAATTATATGCGATTTACAGATGCACCGGGTATACAAGAATTAAGATTTGACTTTTATGATAACGATAAATAGTATCAAGGAACTGCTACAATCACACATTGGTTACCGTAATGCCTCATTTGCTCTTGTATCTATTATTGACTGCACCTAATAGTTAACTAGCTGCACAGTTTATCAAGTATATATATTTCTCAACCTACCCTTTATAGGAATCACCACTTTTTTTTTATATAATAAATCCGTTCTTTCATCACAAAAAATAAGGGGGGAGTTTTTCATGAAGTCATTCAAAACCATAACGGGTCTTTTAATAGCGGGGGTGATTGGGGGAAGTAGCTTAGGGGTGGTACCGCTCCATACCAGTGCAGCTTCTATAACAGATCAACAGAGCTACACCAAATCTCTAACAAATGACTTGAGTTCCAATCTATTAGGATCTGTTCAACCACAATCGAGCATGATGAAATGGAATCTGACGGTATCATCAGATATGTTAGGGATAGCTGGGAAAGTAAATGATTTACTGAAGAGAACTACATTTCAAAATATAATCAGAGAAATTACTGATGAGACTTTTACTTTTGCAAATAATCGCTATAATGTGATGGTATTTACTACCGATTCTCAATATCGTCATCATTTTGAAGGGATTAAATTTCATGCCAATCTAAATTACTTTGGTACGACTTACGATGTGTATGTATTTGAACAAGGGACTTTTGATAAATACAATCAGGTAGAAATAAAACCTTGGGCGTGGGCTTATAAAGGATGGGTACAAAATAGTAACACAGGGTCTAATATTCAATTTTACTTCCCTAAAATGGGGGCATAAATTGATATAGCATTAAACAAAACTGAAAGGAGATATATTATGTGTACGTATAACAAAGTCATATGCGGAGTACTGGGAATTGCATTAGCATTAGGAGCTGGAGTATCTGTTCCCCATTCTGTGAAGGCAGAAACAAACCTTCCGTATAAAAAGGAACTGAAACGTCCTATTATCATCACACAAAAAAACTACGGTGAACATATTCACATACCTATGGGACAGTTCTTTTCCGTTGCCCTCGCTGAAAATCCATCGACTGGATATCGCTGGACAACAACGAATGTAAATCCTCTACTTCCTTTAGTTGGGGAACATTTTTACTCAAGTGAAGTAGAGGACGTGGCAGTGGGAAAACCAGGAATTCACACATTCCAGTTTAAAGCTACCGAACCTGGTGTCATTAAACTTCAATTGAAACAATGGCGCTCATGGGAAGGAGATTCTTCTATTCGCGACACTTTTTATGTGTGGTTACATATAAGATGCACCTGAGTAATCATCTTATAAGAAAGTAATACAACGTTTCTAAACAAACCATGCTAAAAAAGAGCATGGTTTGTTTGATATTACGGGTTCTGTTGCAAAGTTTTTCGAGTGGAGCTAAACTGTAGGAAAAATGAGATGAGGAGAATGGCACATGGGATATTTTAAAGGAAAACAATTTAAAAAAGATATTATTTTGGTAGCCGCTGGCTACTACTGTCGTTTTTCTTTAAGTTATCGTGATGTCTCTGAAATCCTGAAAGAACGAGGAGTTTCCGTTCCCCCTACAACCATTATGCGTTGGGTCCATGAATATGGAAATATAATCTATCAAATTTGGAAAAAGAAAAACAAAGTTGCACACATGAAAGTGAAAGGAAAATGGTGTTATTTATATCGTGTAATTGATAAAGACGGATACACATTGGATATTCCACTTCGTAAAAAGCGCAATCCCCAGGCTGCTTATGCTTTTATGAAGAGACTCGTAAAAACATTTGGAGAACCAATGGTTCTCATAACAGATAAAGCCCCAGCTTTACTTTGCGCATGTAATAAATTAAAAGAACAAGGTTTTTATAAACGTACCATTCATTGTACAAGTAAGCATTTGAACAATCTTATCGAACAAGATCATAGACATATCAAACGACGTTTTTCCAAGTCCGCAGGATTTCAAAATATTCGCCATGCTTCACGTACCTTGAAAGGAATCGAAACGATTCATGCTCTATATAAACGAAACCGAAGTTTGTGACCAAACTTCGGTTTTTCAACGTACAAGGAATTACACAAATTATTAGTTATTTCCTAAATGTTCACCCTCATGTATCAATACCTGTTTCTACTTTTTTAAACTTTGCAACAGAACCCATGCATGTAAAATAAAAAATAGAGGGTTCCCTACATATAAGAACAGCTCGATTCAGATTATATGAATGATTATTTTAATCTAGATAGGATTAAGCATCTCTTGTTACACAACAAACAGAAGACTCTTTTGAATAAGCTTCTGTTTGTTATGCTAAAATGAATAATAAACAAAATCTATATTGGTTGGCATAAGAGTTTGTAAAAACCATACTTGTTCATGATAGATGGACTAGCAACCCAGCACATGATGGTTGTCGGGTGAACTGAGATTCCACGTTCTTTTAAAATTTCAGAGACATCACGATAACTTAAAGAAAAACAACAGTAGTAGCCAGCGGCTACCAAAATAATATCTTTTTTAAATTGTTTTCCTTTAAAATATTTTACTTGTGATTCCCCTTACTTCTTTTTTCTAGAGTGTAGCCTCATTTAAAAAACTTTGCAACAAAACCTGCAAAAAACTCTACAAGGTACATCCATTATTTTGTCACAAGAAGCGAAGACCCATACTATTTTTGGATATATAATCCAATTTTTAGAGTTAGAAAGGTATAATTAGGTAAAATAAGCAAAAAATAAAAAAAGAAAGTAGGTGCTCACTTTGAAAAAACAGGTATGATTCGAAGAATAGATGACTTAGGAAGAGCCGTACTACCTAAAAAAATACGAAGAACGTTAGATTTAGTACCGAATACCAGTGTAGAGATGTTTGTGCATGATGGGAATGTACATGTACGGAAACAAGAAAGAACTTGTTTTGTGATAGGAAACATATCTGAAAATCACATGGAATTTTATGATGGACACTTGATTTTAAGTCGCGAAGGGGCTAAAAATTTGATGAAAACACTGGAAAGATGGGTACTGGAATAAAAAAGTAAGCCACCTTCTTTACATGCAATCGTATACATAAAAGAAGTGGCTTAAAAAATAAAAAAGGTCTATTCAAAAATCAAGTAAACCAGAACTCCAATAGATCATGATTCGGGAGGTCTTTACATGGAAAATGAAATAACAGTAAGTATTGGAGAGTACGTTCAATTTCCTTATCGTAAGAATCCATCTTTACAATTAACTGGATATGTAGTTAGTGTTTTAATGAATACAATTGTTGTAGATGTTTCTGAAATAATGGGAATTGAAGAAAGCGAGATAGATGATGTTAGGCAGGTAATAAAACATGGTGGTTACAATAAGATTGCAGGTTCTGTTGCAAAGTTTAAAAACGCTCAAAAATCATGAATGTCCTATACATCATCTTGTATATTTTATACGATTTATTCTTCCTATTTGTATTTTAATTCTATATTTTTAGGGTAGCGTAAAACTTTGCACCAGAATCCTTGGATTAAAGAACTAATTTTCATGTGTGGCAAGATTCTAAACAACCTCTATATGCATGCTATGACTGTAAAAAACACACAAGAAAATAAGCCACGTGTTCAAAATTTTTTTGACAGTAGCGAAATACATATAAAATTGAGCCAATCTTTAAGCGAGAACTTTTGAGTACTCAATAAATCCAGATCGTTGATCTAGTATGTGATAAATGATTTTAATTGTTTTATGTGCAATGGCAACGAGTGTTTTCTTTTTACCTCTTCGTGCCGCAAGGGACCAATACTTTCCTGATAACCATGTGTGCCGTGTTCTCGAAATAGCCCCAGCAACTTCACAAAGCGTGGATTGAATGGGTGGGTTTCCTTTGGTTGTTCGAGTGCTTTTTTTCACCCGTACTTTCATGATTCCCAGGAGATAATCCTGCCCAAGAGGCAAGATGATGAGCAGAAGGAAACTGATCCATTTCTACACCGATTTCGGCAATAATACATGCCACAGAGTGTTTTTTGACACCTGGAATGGTTAAAAGAAGTTCTACTTGTGCTTGATAAGGTAAAAGAATTTCATCAATTTTATCTTCAAGCTGTTGAATTGATGATTCCAGAAATAAGATATGATTCCAGGATTGACGAATCAGAAAAATTTGGTGTGGATTGATTGTACCAAATAAAGAGTCTGTAATCTGAGATGCCTTAGGCATCATTCTAACGTGAATATGTTCTTCAACTTCATTTGGATTTACATAGCCTTGTTCAACGAGACGAGTGAGCAATTTCTGTCCGGATACGCCAAATACATCTGAAATAACAGAACCTAGCTTAATATTCGAACACTCTAACGTTTTTTGAATACGATTTTTTTCAGCGGTCATATTTCCAATCATTTTTTTACGTAGGCGCGTTAAATCACGGAGTTCCCGAATATCAACCGGAGGAACAAAGCTTTTTTCAATGAGTCCCTATCGAAGAAGTTTCGCAATCCATTCTGCATCGGCTACATCGGTTTTCCGTCCAGGAACATTTTTAATTCGTTGCGCATTTGCCAGGGTAATCTCGAAATAATCTTCTAGAATGTTGAAAACCTGTTTCCAATAGATCCCGGTGCTTTCCATCGCAAGATGGGTGATGTTTAATTCTTCGTCATTGTAGGAAAAGTACGAATTTCTTTGATAAGTTCTTCATCTGATGAACCAATGTAAGTACAAACAACAATTTCTTTTTGATGAATATCAAGTCCAACACAGTGAGAATGTAATGTTTCCAAAATATAAACCTCCTAATTAGATGTGAAACAAATGAAAGAAATAATTGGAAATTCAACATTTTTCTGTCCGTGATCAGAACATTTCTGTCAACAAAGGGGTGTGCACCGAATTATTTCTTACAGTTTCCTTTGCGGGGTTAGCCCACCATAAAACAGTACGTACTAAACATCACCCATCTATGTAACCAGTATAGAAAGTTTATAAAAAAAATAGTCACACCCTTTTCATGTGGGGGGTGACTGTAAGGTCATAATTGTTTCCTTTAAAATATCCCATGTACCATTCTCCTCATCTCATTTTTCCTACAGTTTAGCTCCACTCGAAAAGCGAGTACTCTGTCACCAGTACTCGTTTTTTTTACATAATAAAAGAAAAAAATGTATATTCAACCAAAATCAGAATATAGTATATATCCAGTTCCTAGTGTAATTCTTTGTATATATGTGTTGGAGAGGCGATTTTATTCGTCTCTTTTTTATTTCATTCGTTTTTATTGGTATAAAAAACCAAATGGTAGCGAATAGTAAGAATGGAAGAAGAACAGATGATAGTATTTGCGCATAGAAACCCTTTTGGAATGACACTACCTTCTGATATTTGTTCTTCCTCCACTCAATAATCTTATTTCTTACCGAAGGGTGAAAAATGCATACTGCAAATTTATCACCAAAATTATCTACCTCGCATTGCACTTGCATTTTTCCCCTTTAAAATTAATAACATAATACGGTATGTGATATTTTAATATCCGTACACAATAAAAGAGCAACCGATTGTTCCAAATCTGAAACGGGTAAATTCATACGCTTTATCTGGATTTATATCAATCAACTTTCATCTAATAAATCCTGAATGATTTTATTCATTCCACTTCTTCCGGCCCCTATCATTTGTTTAAGTGTTACATTCTCATTCAATATCTCTTCAAGTTCTATATCTAATTGCTCGAATGTAATTTCATCTATACACATCTCAAGTTCTTCTTTACCCAATGCTGCCATAAATGTAGTAATAATCATTGCCTTCTCAAGCTTAGTTAGTTCCATCTTCTCTCTCCTTATCTTTCTCCAAATAAAAAACACCCAAATGGATGTTTAATAATTTATATTCACCTTTTTGGTATATAAAACCAAAAAGGTGAATAGTGAGAGTGGCTGAAGAGTACACAAAATACTTTGTACTTGAATAACCCCCATTTATGCAATATAATAGTATGTTTGTGCTTCATCCTATCGGTCATGTTATTTCTCCATGAAGGGTGAAGAATGTACTTTGCAATGTATACTTAAAGCTATCTACCTTAACATTTACAGTCATTCTTCATTCCTTCACTCATTTTATAGAAAACCCAAAGGAGTATATGATGCAATTTTCACATTATACACTTGCCCTCTTCATTCTTATTATACTCACATGGATATGGCTCGCTTACCAATAAAACAAAAAAGCAACCATACATCAGTTGCCCTTTCCTCAATTCTTTATGGTATTACTATAATCGATATTTTCAAGAGTTAACATGAACTGAAGTTAACTTAACTTTTTGTTAACCTAAGTTTTGAGCATATTCAATCATACGCCTTATTTGTGCATGTTTATTATAGATATAACGTGGACTGTATTCTAACTCCTCAGCAATCCTTTCTAATGTCATGCCCTCCACATACTTGCCATACATCATAATCTTGTGTTCCAAACCGTGGACTGTACGAATTACCTTTTTGAAAGCAAACATGTCATTCATCTTATGAGCCAAATCATGTTCACGTACAGCAATACGATCTTCCATTTTTGCTCCTTCTGATTCAGCAGTTAAACGTACTTCTTGTAAGTCACCATACACCCAGCACTTTAATTCTTTTTTACTTCTAGCTAAATCACTTTCCAAATAGATAATTTCATCTTCTAACTTATGATAGTCTTTTAACCAATCTAGCATTGTGTATGCCACCTCACTTATTTTAGGATGCCAGTTTGTACAAATAGATTTCTCCATGCTGTTTTTACACGATCTTTTTCAAATGATTTACCTCTACGAACAATCGCCTTCTTCATTTTCCGTTTTTTATGTTTTTTATGCTTTTTCATCGTTTCCCCCCTTTAGTTTCACCTCAAAATCGATGAGTCATTTTATACAGTGTTATTACGCGTTTTTAGACGTTCTAACGTCCACAAGACTTATCCCATTCAGAAAAGATTTAAACGTTAAATCCCCTTCCTATATACAGTCATTTTTTATAAGGAATTAATTTTTGACTAAATTACATATCGTTTGTTCCTTTTAACACCCACATTCACCTCTATATATTCGAGACCATCATTTGTTTCACCAAACGCCACTACTTCACCTATTATTTTTGAAATTTCATTTGATACTGTTCTAAATGGAAATAGTAACGTTTCACCTTCAACCACATTCGCTCTCCCCATATTAGGTTTGTATTTTTTCATATCCATTCTCCTTTTCATTCAAATAACGATTTTGTTCAGATTTAATTAAAATTAGTCTTAACTATTTTTGGTATTTTCAACCATTTCAATTCTATTCATGTATAAGATAATTGTGCTTATACATACTATAAACAACGGTATCAACACTCACTCAATTTATTATGTTGCAACCTCTTTTTGGCGGTTAGCTTTTGCTATCCGTCTCTTTTTTGGTTCAATTAACCTTTTCTTGAAAATGAGCATATACTATTGAGATTGTAGGTATACACTGGTTCGAGAGCTCTTTACTGTGGGGCTCTATCTTTTTTTATAAATGTAACCATGTAATATACATCACTAAAATACTAATTAAATAAATTACTTCGTCACTTACTTCTGTACAAAATTCAAATTTGGTCTTAATATCCACGGTTCTGGTATGGATTAAATGACCTAGAACACCTCATCAGAAGCTCCAGATTATCCTTAGAGGATGTCAATGCATTTCATCACGGAAGTCGTAAAACGTCAGATTTGAAGCAAATACGCAATATAGGCGTAGATTTAGATTTTTATAAGATTGGACTTACGAAAGAGCAAGTAAAAGAAGAGATACAGAGATTAGTTGCAAAAGGAGCAATCCCTTGTCCGAATTTAATATTGCATGGCCGAGGGGCACAGTTGATTTACAGTATTTCTGGAGGATCAGCACCCAAAATGGGGTACATGGCTCAATACATAACAAATAATCTGATCAAAACGTTACTGCATGTAGGAGCAGATGGAGCGTGTTCTGATTTATCTCGTGTATTTCGATTGCCATATTCCGTCCATAGTAAGACAGGGAAACAAATCACGGTAGACATTTGGACAAAACGAGAATATCAGCTGATGGAACTCTATGAATATGCGCCACCAATGGAGAAGAAGCGTCCTACGAAGCGCAAAGGTATCATACAGACGTTACCAGCGCAAAAAGGAGTCATGACTCTCTACAGTTTAAATACAGCTCATAAAGCGGATTTAGAGAAGATTGTGGAGATGTGAAAAGGTGAGATCGATCATAGACATGATATGCATCTACGCGTTCACAACGGCTTTAATTGTGAAACAGCAAGTAGCAACCGTGTAAATGACATTACAGTTCAATGATAGATTTACAGAGACACAGAAAGCAAGAGAAGTAGAACGGACAGCAAAAGATGCGTACAAAGATGCGATTACATTTTTCGATGCCTATGTTAAAAATAATTGCGAGATGAAGGAGCTACCAAGAAACCTGATCAAGCCAATGAAGAATACAACTGTACTGGACAAGCTGAATTTAAACCTTACACAAGATGAAAAAGAACACCTGGGCACTTTATTAGATAAAGGTGAAGTTAAGCGAAGAAACGCGCTAAGGAAGCGTGTAAAACGTGGGTCTGTTACTCGCGAAGAGTATTTAGAACAGTCAACAGAACAAACAGATACGCAGTTAGATT
>NZ_ALBR01000127.1:0-38298 GCF_002081505.1 Bacillus sp. CDB3
TACCACCTCATATAATTTCACGTACTATAATGATTAACAAAAATAAAATTCTTCAACAAATCATTAGGGGTTGCTTCTTTTATTTGCCCTTCGATACAATGGATATATAGAATACAAAATAGAAAGGTGACTCTATCAATGAATCAACCTTTAGTGAATTTACGAGTCGATTTTGCATTTAAGCAATTATTTGGTGTACAAGGACAAGAAGAGTTATTAATTTCTTTTTTAAATGCAATCTTACATGAGTCTTTATCTACACCGATTGCATCACTGAAAATTGAAGATCCGAATTTGCATAAAGAATATGAGGAAGATAAATTATCCATACTAGATATACTGGCAACACTGCATGACGGAACAAAAGTCAACATCGAAATCCAATTAAGAAATACACAAGAGATTGTAAAACGTTCCCTTTATTATTGGAGTAAACTTTACACGTCTCAGCTGGAAAAAGGAATGTCGTATCGTTCGCTCCGAAAAACGATTGCCATTAACCTATTAGATTTTCAGCTCTTTCCTGATTATGAAGAGATGCATACAATTGGACAGTTTTGGAGTAAACAGCAGAAACAAGTCTTGCTCGATGATCTGGAAATTCATTTTATCGAGATTCCAAAATTGCTTCAGCAATGGAGAGAAGAAAAAATTAATCCGTGGGAAAATGAATTTGCTCGTTGGTTACTCTTATTACCAGCACATGAAGATGAACATTTGACCCACACATTGGAGGATATCGCCATGAAACAAGACCCCATGTTACAAAAAGCGATCCACAAATGGGAGAATATGAGTCAGAGTAGTTCCTTCCGATTAGCATATGAAGCAAGGGAAAAAGTGTTATTTGATGAACAAGCGAAATTAGCTCATGCTCGTGAAGTAGGAAAAGAAGAAGGGCTTCAAGAAGGTATGGAAAAAGGCATGGAAAAAGGAAAACTCCAACTTATCCGTGGGATGCACAAAAACGGAATGGATATAGAAGATATTGCAAAGTTTACGAATATGGATATGTTGGAAATACGTCGTATTTTAGGAACATAAAAAAGCGAACTATTTATATAAATAGTTCGCTCAGGCTGTGGAGAAAGTCTTCTCCACAGCCTGTTTTTGTGTCTGAACCTCTTTTTATGTGTCAACACTGATAAAAAAGAGGAAAAGGAGAGATTTCTTATGATGGGTGCTTTAAAAAATCATCGCGATGAACGTGTATCTGTTTCTGTAGAAGAGTTAGTTCCACAAGATCATTTCCTTCGTGCGATTGAAGCGACAATTCGTTTTGATTTTATTGAGGAGAAGTTACGCCCTTATTACTGTGAAAACAATGGACGTCCGTCAATCCATCCTATCGTTTTATTCAAAATGATGTTTATTGGATATTTTTATGGTATTCGTTCTGAGCGTCAATTGGAAAAGGAGATTAAAACGAATATCGCCTACCGTTGGTTTTTAGGGTTTTCTCTATCAGATACTATTCCAGATCATTCTACAATCAGTTGGAATCGCCGTACCCGTTTTATTCATACAAATATTTTCGAAGAAATTTTTGATGAGATTGTGAGGCAAGCGACGGAGAACCGGATGGTGGGAGGACGTGCACTGATGACAGATTCTACACATATTAAGGCCAATGCTAATAAAAATAAATTTGTACATAAATATAAAAAAGAAAAGGCAAAGTTTTATATAGATGAACTAGAAGCTGCGGTAATCGAAGATCGTGAGGTACACGGAAAAAAGAATTAAAACCTAGAAAGGAAAGTGATACCCCTACTAAAAAAACTCGTATAAGCACTACGGATCCAGATAGTGGATTTTTAATGAGAGATGGAAAACCGAACGGTTTTCATTTCTTAGATCATCGTACAACTGATGCGAAGTACAATATCATTACAGATACCTATATAACGGCTGGAAATATGGCAGATTCCGAGCCGTATTTAGCACGTCTACAAGCTCAAATTAATAAATTCGGATTTAAGGTGGAAGCTGTAGCTCTTGATGCAGGCTATTTTACAGGTTATATCTGTAAGAAATTATCAGAAAGAAATATATTTATGGTGATGGGGTATCGCCGATTTGGAAAGCGAAATAAAGAAGTACCGAAAAGCCAATTTAAATATGTAGAAGAAATGAATGCATTTGCTTGTCCGATGGGATGTATTTTAGAGTATGCGACAACGGATCGCGAAGGATATCGTCAATATAAATCGAATCCAGAAGACTGCGCTGTTTGTCCGCTACGTGAGGTGTGCTTTTCAAAGAAACAGAAACAAAAAGTTATCACTCATCATGTATGGGAGAAATATAAAGATATCGCTAGAAAAAACAAGCTAACAGTTACAGGGAAAAAGTTGTATAAAGTACGCTGTTCAACTATAGAGCGAAGCTTTGCGGACGCCAAAGAACTCCATGGCTATCGATATGCTCGGTTTCGGGGGCTGAAGTCTGTCCAAATGCAGGCTTATCTCACCTCAGCTTGTCAAAATATGAAAAAAATAGCCCTCCATCTGACCAAAAAGGGTCTGGTGGAGGGCTATTTTTCTAAATTCTATTATTTTATGTTGTTTTCATTTGCTAAAATCAAAAAGATTTCAGAGTGTTGGGAACCCTAAAGGGTTTCCCAACACTCTGAGCGAACTATTTATATAAATAGTTCGCTCTTTTTTATTGGTTCTGGTGCAAAAATATATATAAATGAAAAAGAATCCTAGTTTTCTAATGGATTCTCTGATTAAGGGTGTTGCAAAACTAAAATAAATATACAATGTTATGAATCAAAAAAATTGAACATGTAATAGGTAGTCCTTTTAGCAATATCAGCGTGGCTCTAAGCAAAAGTATCTATGACAATGGACTTTTTTTGGTTCTGGTGCAAAAACTTCAAACTAATTGAAAGTCATCCTACAAACTTGGAAATACTGATAGAATTACTTTAAAAAGGGTGCGTGGTTCATATGAAAAGGGAAAATGTGTTTAAGTGGAAACATTATCAACCAGATGTTATCTTGTTAACTGTACGTTGGTACCTGCGGTACAATCTAAGTTTTCGCGATTTAGTGGAAATGATGGAAGAACGAGGATTATCTTTGGCCCACACGACGATTATGCGCTGGGTTCATCAATATGGACCAGAGTTAAATAAGAGAATTCGAAGACATTTGAAACAAACAAATGATTCCTGGAAGGTGGATGAAACTTACATTAAAATCAAGAGAAAAGATATGTACTTGTACCGGGCAGTAGGTTCCGAAGGAAATACAATTGATTTTTACCTCAGTAAAAAAAGAGATACCAAGGCTGCCAAAACTTTCTTTCAGAAAGCCTTGGTTACTTGTCATGGGACGATTCCCCGTGTGATTAACGTAGATGGAGATAAAGCCTATCCTCCTGCAATCCGAGAGTTAAAACAAGAAAACAGCTTACCATCAAGTATCCTACTATGGATCAAAAAATACTTGAATAATATGATTGAACAAGATCATCGATTTATCAAAAAACGTATTTGGAATATGTTAGGCTTACAATCTTTTCGTACAGCAAAAAAATGATTGCTGGATTAGAGGCTATGTATATGATCAAAAAAGAGCAAATAAATTTACAGAATCAGTCTGTCCAAAATCAAAATATCTTTATCAACCACCTGTTTGGATTAACGATGTAATCAAGGAATCCGTTAGGAAACTATGCTTCTTTTTTCACTTATGATCTTTTTGCACCAGAACCCAATTTTCTCTTGTTTAGTTGTATCCATTTCGTGCGACACTCTTTGCAAATTAACTTTAGTTTGTAGTGCAATGTTTGTTAAGGATTGAAAATTTTCAAGTTTATTTTTTTGGGGATTACCTTCTTTTATTTCTAGTTCAAAATTTTCGTGAGAATGATTAATATCATAATTAAAAGCTTGATACTCTAAGTATTCAAATTGCTTGATTGATAAAAAACTTACAATTGTAAAAGTAATAAAACTAAGAATAAATATTAATTTTTTCATAGTATAACCTTTCTCTTATAATTGAATGATTCTTGAAAATAGATGAGATAAAGATGTATCATGGGTGACTACAATGATCGTTTTTCCTTGTTGATGTAACTTTTGAAAAAGAGAAGTAATAATATCACGATTTTCACTATCCAATGAGCCAGTTGGTTCATCTGCTAAAATGAGGGTAGGGTTTTTAAGTAGTAGCCTAGCGATTGCTACACGCTGCTGTTCCCCTCCACTTAAAGTATGGACCTGTTCTTCACCACAGTTTGTAAGACCGACTTCCTTTAGTACTGAGTACATCGCTTCTTTCTTCTGTATTTTATTCATTTTTTTATGTTTAATAGCAATTTCTAGATTATTATTTACGGACTCGGTATCTATTAATGCGTAGTTTTGAAATATAAATCCGATATCATATCTTAATAAGTCTCTTTTTCTCTTATTGGTTTTTTTCCCCATTCCTGAAAATTTGATTTCACCAGAATCTGGACTTTCTAATGTACCAATAATATTTAAAAGTGTTGTTTTCCCTTTACCACTTTTTCCGTATATACCAATAAACTCGCCTTCTTTAACTTCTAAATTGAAATTTTTAAAAAGCATTTTATTATTAAAACTCTTATCCATATTTTTTATAGAAATCATATATATCCCACCTTAAAAACATTTTAAGGGGATTTATATTTTATATAAATCCCCACAATATCAATATATTTAATTAATAAACATATTTTTGGTAAGTTACAGCATACGGGCCCGTATAACCTAAATGCAAAGCTGCTTTATAACTAGCTGGTACAGCTGTACTCTTATAAGCATGGCCATTTTTTGTGATCCCAGAGGCATGTGATCTAGAAGAATGATAATATATAGCGAAATGCTCCATTTTATTTTTATCAAAACCAGTATCAAAGCTTTCTGCAGCAGATGCTGTAATAGGTACTAATGCTCCTATAGATAACATAGATGATAGTGCAACAGTAATTGCTTTCCTTTTCAATGTGTTTCCACCTTTCAAATTTTATTAATTAAAAAGCCCCTTAATTTTTCTTTTTTATAGAAGATACTATGTATTTCATATATGACAATAGAAAAAACATTTAACTAAGGGCATTTTAGGAACTTATATAGAAATTAGAACTTCTATGTAGGTTCTGTTTAATAATCTAACATGAGTTAATATTAAAAACAGGTTTTATTTGTCCTTTGACAAAGACATATTTAATTTTTTATTTGCTAAACACATGTTAAAAATCCCATCGAAACTTATATAATTAAAAAGGGTTATATAAGTTTCAGGGGTCACTTCATTATAAGTAGGACTTATATAAAAATGTAAATTATAAAAGCCTAATAGTCTCAATTGGCTATTAGGCTTAAGAAGGGATATTATAACTAGCTAGAATGGTTATTAAAGCGTTATTCTGTTTTCCTGTAGTTTACTTGTAATGCTGCATTACTATTAAATTTAAAATATTCAACCGTGATTTTGTGCACACCCGTAGTCATCGGTAGGTTTACTTTATGAATATCTCCCTCACTTGGAATCCAAGAATCAATCACTGGCTTATCATCAATATATACCCTTACTCCACCAGCGGCCTTAGCTTCAAATTCATAATCACTTTCCTCGAATAAACCTAATTTTGTAAATCTTGCAGAAAAATTATCATTAGGAATACTTGAATACGGAACAGTATTCCCCCAGTTAAAATCAATGTTAATGAATCTATCTAGTGACCATTTTCCTCCTTTTACAATGGCAGCGCCTTTTAAATCTTTAGTAGAATAATACTCTGCTGTCCAATGCGGAAATGGAACTGCATCAGAATATGGCTCCATCCCAAACTCTACCTTACTTGCACCGCCTTCTTCTAAATATTGTACTTCAATGAGATGAACATCTTCTTCTGAAGAATTTCCAAGAACTTTTGCACCTGTATTATCATCAATAATTATTTTTCTTGCATCCTCTACAAATCCTCCGCTCCCATGCCAACGATCTATAACCAATTCTCCATCAATATACACACGAAGACCATCATCAGCTTTTCCACGGATAATATATTCGCCCTTAGGCAAACGTCTTACAGTGGTGTAACGAGCTGAAAAGTTATCTTTTGGTACCTTTAAAGTTGGAGCACTTTCACCATTATCTTCTGCTAATTTTTTCTGTTGTCCAAATGGAGCAATCACCCTTGCATCTACAGGCAATCCTTGCAGATCCTTATTTGGATAATAATAGGCTAACCAATGATCAAATGGAACTACATCAGAGAATATGCCTGCATGTCCTGTCATTTCATGAAAATCTGTTTCGATTTTATGCTCTCCTGGTGCTAAATTAGGTAGTAACGCACGTTTGATTTGTCCAATTGAATTATTATTCCATCCATCAATAATATCCTTACCATCAAAATTTACTTTAACATAATCATCGGCAAGAGTTTGCATAAAATAATCACCCGCTTTTAAGCTTTGTGATTGATCAAACTTTGCGGAAAACTCATCATTATTTTGCCCCTCTGGAGCTCCATTCCCCCAATTATAGTGGACTTGACTGGTCTTTTCTTTATAGATGTTGTCCGTAGATGCAATATCTGCACCAGGAATAATAGAATAAAAGTTATCAATATCTGAGGTCCAAACAAGATAGTGATCTTGTGGGGTGGATGTCCATTCATCGTGAACAATTGCTGAGCGATGCCATACTTTTTCAGCTGGATCAAAAATCTCTTCATATCCCACGCCTGTCACAGCATGATTTTTATAGATTGGATGTGTTTGAGTGGTAATAATAGTCGGTCTACCTTTATCTATTTCGTTCCTATATTCCTCAAAAACAGTAGGATTCACAGGCTTGTTTTTATATTCCGTAATAGACACAGAATAATTACCTGTCTTTCCCCAATATTCTTTTGCACCTATAATACCATTATTGCCCAACGTATACCCATCTGCATCTGTTTTCATTAACTTTGGAAGTGCATCAATGATATAAGTTTCATAATCTTCTTGGTTATTTTTTAAACGTGGAAATCCATTATTTGCCCAATAAGCAAAAATATTTGCATACGCTGTAGGTAAACATCCATGAGTCCATTTATAGTCTGGCACATTCGCTATGTATTTATGATTATAATAGGGGGCATTTACTGAACGAGTTGACCTATTGATTTTCTTTATATTATCGCTAATAAGAGTGGTATTCTTTCCATTCGTAAATATATTAATTTCTTCTAATTGTTTCTTTGATACTGATTTTTTAGTCTTTAAATCTATAAAAGAATCCTCCGCATTCATTTTTTTTAAGTATGACATGGGAGCTACATAAATACTATCCTCTTTTGTTACCGCTTTAAATGGCGTAGTGCCCTTCCTCGTAGATTCTATTACCCCTGGAATTCTTTCGTTACCACTCACAATAATAAATCCATTTTCCTGATCTTCTTTTTGTACAACAAATAAATACGCAGTTGTATTTTTATTCCCATCATATAATTTTCTATCAAATACCAATTTACTGTCTGTCCAATTTGTATTGGAATTATTTTTAATGTTATCAAAATAATTTTCTGCTTGCTGTGTGGCTTTTTCTATGGGAACAGTGTTCCACTTTTTATTTTCTTCAGCATGAATATTTGTTGTAACAAAAAATAGTAGAAGTAAAAGAGTGAAAACACCATAACTGTTCTTAAATAATGTAAACATAATAAAACTCCTTTTCTCTTGATGGATTAATTGCTGAATATACTATAACAATATTTAGAAAAAGTAAAATCGGTTTTTGGATACTAAAATTTACATATTTTAAGAATTGTATTATAAATAAACACGCATACAAAAAAAGGAGGTTATGTACATGTGGAAAAAAACAGTTCTTAGTTCTTGTTTATTCGTATCTTTGTGTTTATCCGATGGTGGGGTTACATCTGCACAAACAACACCATCAAATGAAATGACTTCAAGTTTCTCCTATATTTTAAAGAGAAACGCCTTAATTATGGCATATGCTGCTGAAGAAGCTAAAGAAGAGGGGACCTATCCTTGGAGTGTAGGATTAGCATTTGCAGAAAAAGTAAAGCCTGGTGGTGAATGGGATTATAAAACAAAATTCGGGAGAAAAAAGCAGTTCATTTTCAACGGCTATTTGATGAAAGGTGAAGACTTAGGTAACATCCACTTTGGCTATATAGCAAGAGCTGGAACAATACCAATTGAATTATTAGCCGACATTGAAGGTGCATATCAAATATGGTATAGCGAAGAGTTGAAAGGATGGGCGGATAATTATTTCGATCAACCAAATGATGAGGCAGGTAGAGCGTATGGGGTTTTGTTATGGGATAATAAATTGCTTCCGAACCCACAAGATCCACCTCCCCCACCTGTAAAACCGTTTGAACCTGCTGAAGAACAACAAAATTTTAATATTTTAACGACTCAAGAGAAAACTAAAATTAAAGAAGATATACAGAGAATATCCAAGCATTTATTAAAATAGTAAAAAGTGAGTGTCTTTTTTGTCGAAAACCCCTTTGCTTGCGGACATTTTAGAGATATTCTTTCAAAGGGTTACATGGTATATTTTACATCTCTAACGTGTTTATACAATTACATGGCTAACTAGTAATCAAAATAGTTAGCCATGTAATTACAATTGATTGATCATTGTGCATTTTAATATTTTTTAATTAATATATTATGAAAAAAGGTGAATCGACATGAAAGCAATTTTTAAAGGATTAAGTATGGGCATTTTAACAATGAGTCTTTTGCTGCCCTCTAGTACTAGTTTTGCAGAAGAAAACATAGATTCTGTTCAGGCAAAGAAAAAAGTTGTTGAATCAAAACCACCATCAGTAGATCCTGAGGAAGGAAAAAAAATTCTTGAAATTGGGAAAGAGAAGGCTAAAAAGATTTTTGAGAAAGAGAATCAAAAAAAATAGGGTGAAAAGAATGATGCCACCATCTGAAAGTTATTTTCTACCCGCTACACATTTTAAACAAAGTGATTGGTTCTACTGTGGACCAGCATCGGCGCGTAGCGTTCTTACATTTCATAAGTCCGACAGCGGATCATCATTCCCTTTACCAACAGAAGAGCTGCTTGCTTCGTTAATGTTAACAACTCAACAAGGAACGAACTCTCTCAACTTAGCCTGGGGATTAAATGCGTACAAAGATAATTATGATTTTGCCGATAGTACCTACGGTGCTATAACCCCTGGTAGTATTAACGAATTGGTATCATTAGTGAAAAGTAAATTGTCAGATAGGACAAATGTGCCAATTGTTCTGACGAATACAGATCGTTTGGAACGTTATACATACGCTGAGAAAAATTATAGACACTACATTGTAATTAATGGGTATCATGGCCCGGATAAAACAATGCAAATTGTAGATCCTAACCATAAAAAGGATAAGAGAGGAAAAGATTTAGGTGGATCGTATGAGGAAAAAATAGACAATGATGGAAAAGGAGTAGGACAGGCCGTTTTGAGTGTTAAAGGCGAAAATCCGACGTTAATATATTGAAAAAAACAACCATAATTCCTATTATCCTATGTCTAGTCTTTCTAGTGTCTTGCACTCAAAAAGAATCAAAGATAAAAAAAATCAACAGTATATATTCAGAATTGAAAATAGATTATGAAGCATTTTATATGGCTTCTACATCTAATAATGCAATGTATGTACCTGTTGCTGATAAAAGTGAAGAAGGTCTGCCCAATAAACTACTATCATATAACTTTGCTAACAAAAAAGAGGAAGTTGTATTTCAGTCGAAAATGGGAGGAAATGCAAACATACAGGGGGTACATGTCAATGAAAAATGGTTACTATGGATTGATACCAATACTGTTGGTTCAAAAACCGTTATTTATGCAAAAAATTTAAGTACCAACGAACAAACTGAAATTTATAAGACTCGTGAAATTATAGAGCCATATCTTTATAAACATTATGTATCTTGGATGGAAATTGATGACGAAAAGAAAAATGCGGCGATTATCCTATATGATTTAGAAACTAATAAAAAAATGCAAATTGCTACCGTAAATTCCTATGATACAGCTAGTACTACCCTTCATATGAATGAAGATAAGTTAATTTATACTGATTCCACCGAAAACCAAACTACTATACGAACCTATAACCTAAATAATAAACAGATAAGTACATATGTAGTTCCACAAAATAATATTTTAGCTCCTAGAATTGTAGGAAATAAGATTGTATATGTAAGTCTATCTAACAATGAGAAAACTACTGGAAATTCAACTGAAAATTATTTTATTCTAGATATGGATTCTAGGGATGTAACACCTTTAGTTATTGAAGGCCTAAATACTAATAAAGGGGAATCTATTGGCTCTTTTAGTGCAACTATGAATTATTTAAGTTTTACGATAAACGATCAGAAAATTTGGGTATATCAATTAAATAAAGGGGGGTATAAAAAAATCAAATTTGATATTCCAAACGTATTTAAATTACGTATGTCCGAAAATGGGGACATGAATATCGTACGTGATAATCCAGAGACTTTTCCAAAAAAAATACACGATTCAATTATCTCTATTTCATATGATAAATTAAAAGCTAAATTTCAAAATGAAAAAGAAGAATCGTATATGAATTAAAGTTCTAAAATATACTCTGCTCTCCCTAACAAAAAGAAGATTGAAATTATTCGATCTTCTTTTTTGTTAGGGAGAGCTATAGGTTCAGACTTAATATTTAAACAATCATACTATGCAATTTTTTAAATTACTGCCGTATAAAATATATGGAACAGATGATTCAAAAAAAGGGGATAGAATCTTATAATGTACCTGGAATATAATTTTTAGGAGTATCATGTATGAGAAAAATATTAGGCGTATTAACAACTATATGTATAGTGGCTTTTGAGGTTAATTCTAAAGACAAAGTGAAATTAACAACAGAATTGATTTCAAAAGTTACATACTTAGAAACTAATTCTGTTTCTGACAGGATGATAAGAGATTATGGGAAAGATGCCTAACAAATATTTAAAGTATTAATTAATCAAAATCAGACTGTATTTCTTAAAAATTTTTAGCGGAAAATTCCGGGAATTCAATCATCCTTATGAATAAACACTATGATAGTGAATATATAACATGATCCCTTTACAGTCCATTGGTAATATGTAGTTCTGTTGTGGAATTTTTTAGCAGATATAAATCAAACGCTTCCCTTTAGGAATCCACAATATGAAATAGTATTTTTATTAAAAAGTACCGTTGTCTATGGACTTTTTTGAAATGTTTATTTTTGTGTTTGTATGATATATTTAAAGCCCTTAATTCTTCTGTAAAACGCATCGCTACATATTGATTAAGATATGTAGCGATGTAATAAAATGAGTGAATATGTAAAGTAATAACAACCTATGTTTAGGCTGTATTCTCCCCCTCCCCGTTCGGGGTTCTGTTGCAAAGTCTTAATCTTCATTAAAAATATAGAATTCAAAACTGATTTTTTGGTGGGTTTTTTACTATAAATTTTGAGGTTGTGATACTTACATTTGAAGAAAACAAATGGCTCGTGGCATGTCGATGAAAATTATATTAAAGTATATGAAAAGTGGACGTATTTATATCGTGCTATAGATACAGAAAAAATGTGATTGCTGGAAGAAAGGAGATTAAATATGCTACCAAATACTGTTCAGACTTCAAATAAAAAGAAGAGATGGATTATCATTAGTATTGTTACATTGATTGCTATTGTTGCGGCTATTAATATTTTTGTTATGCAAGACAAGAAGAAAGCTACAGCGAAGACAGATGCTGTAAGTTTTGAGAAGGTAACAGAACGTAAGCTTAATAATACGAAATTAATTTCTGGTCAGGTGAAGCCTGGGAATATTGAAAGTTTTTATGCGGATCCGACTAAAGGAAAAGTGAAAGATATTGAGGTAAAAGAAGGACAAGAGGTAGAGAAAGGTACGAAATTAATCTCTTATGATAATGAAGAGATTAATCTTCAAATGAAACAAGCTGAGCTTGATCAGAAGATGGCAGATATGCGTTACGATCAAGGGAAAAAGAAGATTGATTCGTTGAAGAAAGAAATTAAGAAGGTCAAAGATAGCGGAGCTGGAAAAGAAGTAACAGATCCAATGGAAGAACAAGTAAGTGAGTTAGAGATGCAGCAAAAGACAACGGATCTTGAGAAAGAAAAAGGGAAGTTGCAAAAAGAAGAGTTAAGTAAAAAACAGAAAGAACTTACGATTTATAGTAATTTCGCTGGTGTTGTACAGAAGTTAGATAAGGATGCAGCGCAAAGTTCATCACAAGCAGTAGGTGGTCAAGGAAAAGCATTCTTACAAGTTGCTTCTAAAGATCCATTCCAAGTTCAAGGAACATTAACAGAGCTTCAGAAGTCACAAATCCAAAAGGATCAAACATTCACTGTAACTGCGAAAGCGAATAATAAGAAGAAATGGACTGGTAAAATTACAGAAGTAAGTGAATTCCCAACGAGTGCGGAGATGGCTCAATCTGCTGGTGAGGGAACTCAAAATATGTCTCAATATACGTATAAGGCAAGTCTTGATAGTCAAGATGGTTTATCTCCAGGATATCACGTTTCTTTACAAATAAATTTAGAGAATAAGACGATGATGGCGGTTCCAAGTAAGAGCATTGTAGAAAAAGGCGAAGATGCATTTGTTTATGTTGAAGAGAAAGGAAAGCTTCGTAAACAAAATGTGAAAAAAGGTGCTAATGACGGGGATTGGACAGAAATTGTAGAAGGTCTGGCAGTGGGGCAAAAGGTGGTTAAAAATCCTTCCGATGACGTGTATGACGGAATGGAAGTGAAAGAGAAATGATTACGTTAACTAACATCGCCAAAACATATTATCAAGGAAAGCTTGCAGTACCGATTTTGCATGGTATTAGTTTAACAATTCAGGGCGGTGAGTTTGTTTCAATTATGGGTCCATCTGGTTCTGGTAAATCAACGCTTATGAATATTATCGGTTGTTTAGATCGTCCAACAGAAGGCGAATATATGTTAAATGATGTAAATATCTTAACAGCAGACGAGTCAAACCTTGCTTTAATTCGTAATGAATATATCGGTTTTGTGTTCCAACATTTTAATTTATTACCGCGTCTCTCAGCGGTGGAAAATGTTGAACTTCCGCTTATATATGGTGGCGTGAAGAAAGCGGAGCGTCGTAAACGTGCTTTAGAGGCGTTAGGTAAAGTTGGATTAGCAGATCGAGTACATCATTTACCAAATGAGTTGTCGGGTGGACAGAAGCAGCGTGTAGCGATTGCAAGAGCGATTGCGAATAATCCAACGTTCATTATGGCCGATGAGCCGACAGGTGCACTTGATACGAAGTCTGGTGAACAAGTTATGGGGATTTTCACGAAGTTAAACGCAGAAGGTACGACGATTGTTATGGTTACGCATGAGGAAGAGGTAGCGGCCTATTCATCTCGTCGTATTGTACTGCGAGATGGGAAAATTACAAAAGATAGAAGGTGTGCAGTATGAGTTTACTAGATAGTATAAAAATTGCCCTATCTTCTATTTTAGCTCATAAACTGCGCTCCGCTCTTACGATGCTCGGTATTATTATCGGTGTAGGCTCTATTATTACTGTTGTAGCGATTGGGCAAGGTGGAGAAGCCGCCTTAAAATCACAATTTGTTGGATCAGGTAATCAAACAGTTCCCATTCATTATAGTCCTGATATGAACGATCCTTTTGGTATGGCTATGCCTGAATCACCCAAAATAACAGAAGAAGATATTTTTGAAATCAAGAAGATCCCAGAAATTGCACATATCGTAACAACTAATTCAAGTATGGAATCTCTTGATATTGAAGATAAAAAAGAGATGGTGAATATTACAGGATTAGACAATGAGTATTTTAAGGTGAATAAAGTGAAAGTACTCAAAGGACGTTCGCTGCAAGAATCAGATGTGGATCAAGGAAATAACGTTGTCATGATTAGTAAACAAATGGAAGATAAGGTATTTAAAGATGTGAATTCAGTCGGTAAAATCATTGAACTGAAGGGTCAACCTATGCAAATTATTGGTGTCTATCAATCAGATAATGAGTTTATGGGAATGGGGACATCAGAAGCACTCATTCCCATTTCTTTATGGCCGACATTGTATGGAAAAGATGAAATTCAAAAGATTTCTGTTCAAGCAAAAAATGTAGATGATTTAGAGCAAGCAGGTAAAAAAGCTGCGGATGTTTTAAACAGTCGCAAACCAAGTGATGCAACTGGTAAATACGAAGTAATGAATTTAAAAGAGATTCAAGAAGGCATTTCAAAGATGACGGGCATTATGACAATGATTATCGGTGGTATCGCTGGTATTTCATTAATCGTTGGTGGTATTGGTGTTATGAACATCATGCTTGTATCTGTAACAGAGCGTACACGTGAAATTGGAGTACGTAAAGCACTTGGCGCAACACGTAGTAAAATTTTATTACAATTCTTAATTGAAGCAGTTATGTTAACGCTTCTAGGCGGTTTAATTGGTATTGGTCTTGGATATGGCGGGGCATATATTGTTTCGACATTTGCGAAATGGCCACCGCTCGTTTCGTGGGAGGTTGTTGTAGGAGGAGTATTATTCTCTATGACACTTGGTATTATTTTCGGATTAATTCCAGCAAACAAAGCTGCGAAATTAGACCCAATTGAAGCACTTCGTTATGAGTAACTTACTAGTGTAGTAGGGAGAAAACCCTCTACTACATATTACCGTTCTAGTGGGCGGTTCGTAGCCTCTACATGAGGATGTGAACCGCCCGTTAGAACGGGTTATATAAATAGAAGGAGGCGTTATAATGGACGCGAATTTGAATACACAAAAAGTTGGCGGAGAGAAGCCCTCATTATTTGGAATGATTACATCTCCAGGTTTGCAGTTTGAGAGAATGAAAACGAGTAATGCTGTATGGGGTGCGTTTTGGATACTTGTTTTATTAGGAGCAGTTGCTAGTGGACTTGCTGCTTATGTAAGCACCTTAACCCCAGAAGCCATTAAGCTTAATAAGGAGTTAGGTTTTGACTTTCCACCTGCAGTGACGTTTGGTATGGGATTCGGATTTGGTGCTGTAGGTACAGGGATAAGTTTCTTCATTAGTGCAGCGGTGTATAAAGTATTAATGATGTTTATGAGCAATGATACTTCTTATAAGAAATTACTAACAATTAGTGTGTATTCAAGCATTATTTCATTACTTGGTTTATTAATAAATACGGTTTTAGCACTGGTTTTGGGTGGATCAGGACAAGAAATGTATACTGGATTAGGTCCTATCTTTGCTTCAAGTAGCGGGGTTGTAAAAGGTATTGCAAGTAACA
Source organism: Bacillus sp. CDB3 (assembly GCF_002081505.1). Classification (NCBI taxonomy): domain Bacteria; kingdom Bacillati; phylum Bacillota; class Bacilli; order Caryophanales; family Bacillaceae; genus Bacillus; species Bacillus sp. CDB3. Next base: position 15,381 of record NZ_ALBR01000127.1, read on the forward strand.
TTGAAGTATTTTTAATTTGGGGATTTGTTATAACTTGGTTAGGTCTTCAAATTACAGCTGGTTTAAGTAAAAAGAAAGCAACAATACTTATGGTTGTCTTCTTTATCTTAACTATTGGATTGGGTGCGTTAAAAGGAATGTTCCAATAATAATAATAAAGGGAGTTCTTCCTTAATCTGTACCCTTTGTAAAGGACATTTTGAAAAAAATTAGGAAATATTAAGAAGATGATTTCTGCATTCCGGTCTTCCCCCTGTCAAGTAGACAATAAAAGACTAGGTGCCTTTTCAAGGTTCTGTTGCAAAGTTCGTTAAAGAATAGATGATTTTAACCAAAAATATTTCATTTTATGCGATTGTTACTAAATTACGTAATTCATCGTACGTCGAAAAACCGAAATCTGGGCTCAGATTTCGGTTTCGTTTATATAAGGCATAAACAGTTTCAATTCCTTTTATTGTACGTGAGGCATGATGAATCCATCGCATAATAGTCGTGCGGGCCAAAGATAATCCTCGTTCTCCCATCATTTCCACTAAATTGCGAAAGCTTAGGTCGTACCGTAGGTACCAACGTACAGTTAATAAGCTAATATCGGGTTGATCATGTTTCCACTTAAACATATTTTTCCTTTTCGTATTAACAAAACACCCTTTTTAAAGTACCTCTTTCCGTATTTCCAAGTTTGTAAGATGACTTTCAGTTATTTTGAAGTTTTTGCACCAGAACCGTTTTCTTTTTGTATCTATCTGTTAAGCCAAACCACTTTGAAGCGATTCTTGTCCTCGCATTCCATGTTATGTCTATCTACCATGGAACATCTATTTTTCTATGTACGATCTGAAAAAGAAAGTTGCATTTCAAATCCATCCTATATAATAGGAAGAAACTCGTTTTAATGAGATAGCTATTGCTAATTTTTATCTCTATTTTTAGGTTGTCCATTTTCCTAGTTCTGTTGCAAACAATACATGTAATTATCATCCCAATGATAATGTAACAGAACCAATAAGATTATTTAAATGTTTGATTGTGCAATGGGTTATATGTTTAGAAAAGTCGTTTCCTCTTAATTTTTTAAACGTGCAAGGTAATACCAGAGCTTTGTCTTTTGCGAGAACCCTTTAAATTATCATGATATCTCTGAGGGTTTAAAAGAACGTGGATTATCCGTTCATCAATATCAATTAACTATCATGTGTAATTTTTTGATACCTTTTATGTAGAATTTAGTATGTAATTTTTATACAACAAAGCAAAAATTGCTGTATTTAGGTGCATTTATACGAGTATTTATTTCATATTTTTATAAACTACACATATAAAAAGGAGAGGAATCTTACTAAGTTCTTCCCCTTTGTTATGTTCTTACAATGATGATGCAAAGTGTTTATAATCCTTACTATCGCCTTACTTTTTCATTATCAATTCTGGCCTTCATACTTCGTCACAAGTCGATAAAATGTCGTTTTTGCAATATCTGCTTGCTTCATAGCTTCTACGGCTGTCAGTTCGCCTATCTTCCAAGCATTATAAGCAGTAATAAACTCCGCTGTTATTTTAGCTTTAGGTCTTCCTAAATGCAGTCCCTGCTTTTTAGCTAATTCAATGCCTTCTTTTTGTCGAGTTTTTATCTTTGTTCGCTCCTCTTCCGCCAACCAAGAAAGAATTTGAAGTACAAGGTCTGTAATGAGGTTTCCCAGGTTATCTTGGTATTTTGTTGTATCTAATAAAGGCATGTCGATGATGACAATATGCGCTCTTATATTTTTTGTGATATCTTGCCATTCATTTAAAATCGCTTCTTTATTTCTTCCGAAACGATCCAACGATTGGACATATAAAACGTCCCCTTCTCGTAACATCATTTTTACAAGTTGATAATTCTTTCTATTAAAATCTTTTCCAGATTGCTTATCGATAAAAATATCGCGTTCATCAATCCCAACTTGTTTCATGGCTTCTATTTGTCTACCTTCATTTTGATCTTTACTACTCACTCGTATATATCCGAACTTTCTGTTATTCAATGTTTGTAATTCCTCTCTATTTTGTCTACATAATAATATTATAACAGAAAAACGGACCAAAAGGTGCCTGTTTTATAGAGTCGTTCCTAAAACGAAAAATCAACGTTTAGGAACTTGATTTTTATAGATTTTACCCAGTACCAAAAGGTCTACCTTTACGGACGAAGGAAGAATTTAAGCTTTAAATCTATTTCTGTAAAGTTTGCAAAAGATCTTTCGCACCCTCTGGACTTAAAATTAATCGTCCATCATAGAGTTCTTGGTAATCTTCCGAAGTTCTACCTGTCACAAAACAAGTTCTTTCTTGCTTTTGTACATGTATATTCTCACCTAGCACAAACATTTCTACACTGGAATTCGGTGCGAATGCTAATGTTCTTCGTAGTTCTTTTGGTAATACTATTCTTCCCATATCATCCATTCTTCGAATCATACCTGTTTTTTTCAAAGTAATGCCCTCCTTTTTTTATATTTTTGTTCTATTTTACAAATTTTACTCTTTAATTTGCATTTGTAACCAAAGGGAATTTTTAATTAACTTGAAACATGTATTTTTTATAATTTTTATGTACCGATAAGACAAGGCCCATAGTTATCATATTTGAAAATAGTGAACTCCCTCCATATGATAAAAAAGGAAGTGCAATTCCTTTTACCGGCATTAAACCGACAATCATTCCAATGTTTTGAAAAGTTTGGAGTGTTAAAACACCAATTATCCCAGCACATAACAATGTACCAAATAAATTATCTGCGGAATGGCCAATTATAGTTATCCGATAGACAAGAAGTAAACAGATTAATATAACAAAAGAAGCAATGATAAATCCACCTTCCTCAGCAATCGTGGCAAAAATAAAATCCGTATGCTTTTCAGGAATATATACATTTGCTTGTCCAAATCCTTTTCCATACAATCCACCGCTCCCAACTGCTAAAATAGACTGTTTCGCTTGATACCCTGCATCTGTATACTCAAACGGATTCAACCATCCCAAAATTCTTGATTGTTGGTGGTGTTTTAGCCTAGGAATTAATACATTAAAGATTATTTCTGGATATTTTATATATACATATACTAAAGAGAGAAAAATAACTAATGGAATGCCTACAAAAGCTGCGACTATTTTTTTTTGAATTCCTGACATAAACAAAATACATACCACAGCTATTCCATACAAAAAAAACATCCCTGTGTCAGGTTGCTTATATACAAACAATGAAGGCGGAAGGGACACTAAGCCGATTTTACCTATCAGTATAAAATCGGTCTTCCATGTTTGCATAATATATCTCTCTTTATGTTTTACTGCCAAACTTGCAACTAATATAATTAATGCGATTTTAAAAAATTCCGATGGCTGGATTTGACCGATAACAGGAAATTGAAACCATCCTTTTTGCCCCTAATTTAACAGGTGTAAATGATGATTCCGGTAATAGGTACAATAGAATAATGGAAGAAAATCCAATAATATATAGTGGCCAAGATAAAGTTTTCCACTGATCCCAATCAATACTTGCAACAAGTATTAGTAATACAAATCCGATTATATAGTTCCTACCTTGTTGCAAGGCAAAGTTTGTACTCTCATATTGTCCAGTTTGTTGACTACTATAAATAGCAGTAATACTGATAAGACACAATATAAATAAAATTAAAAGTAGCTTTGTATCTAATGTTCTTAATAATTCTGCAACCTTTTTCATAAAATTTCTCCTTGATATATTTGATCTTGCCTATAATACGAAAAAAAATTTGATTTTATGAAAATTTTTTAAAAAGTTTATATATAGTTTTATTAAAAAATTCTATATAAATGCTTAATTTTTCCTAAAGTATAAGAGTTTTGTTTCAAAGTTTGATATATATAAGTCTTCGTTAGAAGTCCATCATGCTTAAATTGGATGCCTACAAATAATTATTGTGTCATTTACACATAAAAGTCTACCTTTGCGAACGTAAAGAAACCTTTTCTTAAGAAAAGGTTTCTTTAACAAATATTGATTGATTATTTACTTACATTACAACTGTATGATTATCTATATAGATTACGTGAACTTTCATAGATCTTTGCATCTAAACTTAGATCTAGTAATTGATCAGGGGATTTACCAGATTTAGCTACTGCATCTTGATATTTTTTAATTTCCTTATTTAAAAGAGAATCCATTTCTACAACTACTAATGTTTTTCTATTCGGAACGAATGTTTTTACTATCTCTGTTTTTGTTTGACCATAACCATTTTTTGATACAACCTGTGTTGATTGAAGTGTTCCCTCAACACAACGTGCTAAAGCTGTCATATTGTCTGGATTTCTCACCAAAATGTGTTGGCCAAATTCACTTGACATATCCATTGTTTTATTGATTGTATGTTCAAATTTAATCCCAAGTTTATCCATTATTGCTTTTAGAGGTGTCGCTGTAAAACCTGGAGCTACTCCAAAAACAGTAGTTGTAGATTTAAATTCTTTCTTTGCAAATTTAGCGGTATGTGATTGTGTTCGTGCAAAATCAGTTACTTCATCGACTTTATAAACTGTAGTATCAGGAAGTCTTTTACTAGAAATAACATCATATCGTTGTTTAGCAAAATGTTCTCCCCACCCTGGGCCTTGACCCTGTGCACTTGCTTGAGAAGGTTTAATTACTTCTAAAGAACCGACAACGCCAGTAGCAATCGCACCACATAAAGCCACCTTCATCATTTTTTGTTTTAACATATACTATCACTCCTCATTGATTATTTTGAATACAAACCTGTAAATCGTAATTATTCTTATTTAGGATAATATCATTTACATAATATTAATAAAAGGTAAAGAATTTGGTTTAATATGAAATTTTATCCAGTTAGTGTTACGAAACTAAATAAAATTGTTTTGGGGCCAACTTTAGAAAGGAACTTTGTTTAATGTGACTTTGAGTTTTTCTATCGTTCTAAAAATCACTCTCTTTTTGTGTACCTTTTGGAATGATCTGATTTGTCTAACAAAAAAAGAGCACCAGTGTAATTGGTACTCTTCGTAAAAAAAATGCTATAAACATAAAGATTGTTCAAATAATAGACATTAACTTTTTACCATTCTATATCTTTTTCATCTGCGTTTTTAACTCATATTATTATTTTATTGGATAATCTATTACAAGTACGTTTCCATTACCTGTAACTAAATTTTTGACTTTATTTTTAAATTCTACATGAGCTGGATGATTTTGATATTTTTGCAAAGATTCTTTGCTATCAAATGTAACCCGCAACCCTAGTCGATATCCTTGTATTTGATCAGTTTCCTCGGTTACATTCAATCCAACAGTTAATTCTTCAATTCCAGGAATATCTTTTTTTAGCGATTGAAGAATTTGAAGTAATTCTTTTTCTTTTTCAGGTGTTGAATTTTCATTTAATTTTAAAAAAACAAGATGTTCATATTTCATCTTCGAATTTTCTGCTTTAGTGCAGGCACTCATTGACCACACTATCAAAAACATGCTAATACATATTATAATGTTACGTAATACTACATGCATTTTTAAAATAACTACCCCTTTCTCTATATGAGATATACCATGAAATCGATTTGTTACCTGTGGTGCTAGTTGATTTTCTAAGGAGTGGGTTTTCGGGTTCTTCGATCGCTTACACTCTCTCGAAAACGGCGTGATAACATACCAAACCCTATTATTTGGTTATATTAACCAAATTAAGTGTCGCCTTTATATTCTTCTTCGGAGATTTCAGCTTATTCATGGATAATTATCCCTTATTTTATTTTTATGCAAAGAGAATATCTTTTCAAATTTCTTTTTTATTTTCAGTATAAAAATTCACGCCCTGTACAAACTAAGAATTTATTTTCTGATACTCTCCACACTAACTAGCTGGTGTCTTTTTTATGTATGTACACCTAAATCTTTACCTTTACGAACTGTTTATCTTAACCAAATTATGATTGCAATTCATACTCAGAATTACAATCATACAATAAAGGGTTCTGTTTGGTTTTGTGTTTATTCATCACTTATTTTCCTTAAATATGACCTTTATCAAAGGACATATTTAAGATTAAAGTATGTGATTTTTTATGTTAAAGTAAACTTAATCCATGTTACATCTTCTTTTTTGATCCAAGAGAAGATGTAGATTAGTTTTTCCTTAATTCTAGAGCAGCCAATTAACCAAAAAAGTAAATTGGCTGTGCTTTTTTATTTCTGCTTCCAGCATATTAAGTAACCAATATTTTAAATTTTTCGCATGAACTTCACCTTGTTAACTACATATACGTTTCTCTATTTTTGCATACCAAAAAGAACATCCACGCCCAAAGATGCTCTTCTCATAAAGGAGTAGGTCTTAGTAATGCATTAGGACAACCGATTTCGTCCGTGTTTTACTATATGTATGTCTTAAGCATCCGATTTCCTGAATTCCCTTCATCTTAAAAGACCGCCTTTCACAGGCGGTTGGTTTAGTCCTATTGCAAAGTTTTTATTATATTCCCAAAAAGTGTACCTTTACGAATAGATTCTATATAGAAATCAAAATGATAAAAATCGCATTGTATATTTTTTGTTTTTTGAATATTCACTGTTATGTATTTTATTATATAATATGAATAACCTCATAATCCTAGAGTTGAATAATTATATATAGAAGGGGAAATGATTCCATGGAATTAAAAATGCAATTGCGTTTACTTTTAGAAAAGTTATTCCAAGAATATGAAGAACATCATCCTAGCATGTATTTCGTATTTCAAAAAGTAGAACATCAATTTGTTTTTACAGATGTAAATCAGGAATTACTTCAATCTGTTCATCAACAAAGGGAAGATTTTATTGGGCAAACGTTAGATACCGCACCACATCTTGGAGATGAAGAAACAAAAAGAAAATTAAAAACAATTTATCCATTAGCATGGGCGGGGAAAACAATTATTTTTTATTGTTTTCCTGTTAGTAATCTTGATATATTCGTGATTACGTATCTAGAGCCCCTATATGTGAATCAGCAAGTCGTTCAGGTAATGGGGCGTTGTGCATCTTTTCATAAAAATGAATTTCAGGATACATTAGAACATCTAGAACAATTTGTTACTTTTGAAGTCTTACAGTAATATTTGTGCTAAATGCTCAGGAAAAGAAGAAAAACCTTTGTATGACAAGATTTTTTCACAAGAAGACTTTATAGATAAATTGCTTGTAAAGGGAGGAATCGTTTTGTCGTTATACGATCAACTGCCAGACAATCTTTTAGCGGGTTTTTTCATGGAAATTAACAAGAACATACAAACAGGAGTTCTTTCTGAAGCTATGTATCACGAAATTGCGTTAATTCAAATGGCTGCACAAAAACGAAACCTTTCAGAGGTGGATTTAAAGGACATCTACCAGCAAAAGGTAGAGCCTCAGTTAAAATGAAGTTGGATACTGGAGAATGAAGCGTCTATATAAAAAGGAATGCCCTTTTTGGTGTTTCAAGGAGCATTCTTTTTTTGCTGAAGCACCATCATAGCCAATCTTCTGGATAGAGGAGATATGCTTACAAGTCCAGTATCTTCATTACCTGGTTCGCTTGTTTATCCTCCACGCGGTAAAATACTTCCAATCCTTTTCGACTAGAGGTGACAACTTTAAGTAGTTTTAACTTACCTAGCTGCTGAGATACGGTGGATTGTGGTATATCAAGGTGCTGTTGTAATTGAGAAACATTTAAGGACTCTTTCTTCAGTAATTGATGAATAATTTCTAAACGCACAGGATGAGCCAGTGCCTTTAATACTTCTGAAAAACGTTCATAATCGCTTGATGTCATAAAATAGTACCTCCTTAAAGAGATTCATAAAAATAATAAGTATTAATTATATGATAATTCTAAGATTTTTATTTAAAGGTAGTAGGTACGTAGTAACTGTTTGGTCCTTTTTATCTTGTAATAACCGGTCTTGAAACGATACTATATTCCTAGTTACTTCCTTTCGGACGGTTGTACTTTTCTTTCCATCAATAGAATCCCCTTATGTCCTGCCTGTTACGAGATACTGTTCTAATTCTTCTAGAAGCTGTTTCGCTCCTTCTGAACTCAACGTCAGCTATCCGTCAGCGAGCTTGATATTCTTTAAGGATCTTTCCCCTTCCACAAATATTTCTAAAGCGTCTTTTTCGTGGATATCAAGCGTATACCTCGTTTTCTTTGGTATCACAACTCGACCCAAATTATCTATATTTCGTACTATACCTGTTGATTTCATCCTTCTATTTTCATCCTTTTTCAAATGGGCTATTTTACATAGTTAATTCCTATTTTCATTCATTAGAATTTTAAGTATAATTAACAGAATTATACTTCTATTCGAAACAGGAGTGATTTTTTATGGCTCCATCTACATCCAATTTTCTTCACCTACACAAACAAATTTCGGAACAAAAAAAGAAATTAGGTCGATTAGTTCACATACATGGGTACACCCACCCGCTTGTTCTTGCCCGCAGTCAAAAATTAGGTCAATTGGTCGTTCTTGTGATGCGCGTTCTTTCTTCTTGATAAAAGAAAGATTCTAATTAGGAACAAGAACCAAATAGGAATTCCTCATATACTCAAGTTTTTCTTACCAAATCGGCGTTCCGATTTCTACATGCATGAGACGAATCTGTTTCTCTTCTTCGTTTCTTCTGTTTTCTAACTCACTTTCTAATTTACGATACCACTTTCCTTTTTTGTATAAAAAGTACGTTTGCACTTCTACATACGGTAGCTTTATTCCCTGTGTCTGAATCCGTTCCATTACACTGTCTAGTATATATTCTTCTTCATATTGTTTGGGTTTCCGCGAATACATGTCGATGAAACTTCGATATTCCTCTTGTAACCATTCAGCAGTCAAATCCTTCTGATTCTGTTTGAGATGTGACCATTTCTTGTTTGTTTGGAGAAGTTGACCATTTACACGATCATGATTTTTCATGATTTCCCCTCACTTTTTTTATAGGATATATACAGTATACAAAAAATGTATGATTACGCCTACTGACCTACCGTTGATCTAGCGCCATTCACACGCTTTTGAGGAAGGAATATGCTGTCAGAAATCGATCTATAAAAAGAAGCACGTACATCATACAATGTCAGTATCAATTCCTTGTGTTCTTCATCATCTATGTGAAAAGAGCGGGATCCACTTTGAACAAACTTCATTTTCTTGTAAAAATCAATTGCATTTTTATTCTGTTCCCATACGCCTATCCTGACTTTCTTTTTCTTATATTCTATCGCAATTTCTATTACTTTATTTAGAAGATGTCTACCAAGATCATGCTTTTGAAATCTCCTCTTTATATACAAACTTTCAATTTCAAGTGATTCATTATTCGTTTTTTCAGAATGAGTATCATGTATATTTACCTTTACATATCCAACGAGTTCTTGTTGATACGTAACCAAAAAGAATGGTGAATTATCATTCGATACTTCTTTACCTAATTGTTGTAAGTTACATGTTTTATCCAAATGAGCATTCATCTGTGTCAATGAGTTTTGATGCTTAAATGTCTCATAAAATGTTTCATACATAATCCTTTGAAGTCTTCGTAAGTTTTTCCAGGTGCATTTTTTAATATCTACAGCCAACTGAATATGTCACTCCTCTTTTTCATCATGCACTTCTCTCGTTTCTCTTTTTTACAAATTCCTAGTCTTTTTCAAAAAGCTGTTCTTTTTGAGAGATTTTACTATACCATGCAAACACAAAAACGAACATTTCAAAAAAGTCCATTGTTATAGACACTTTTTCATACAGTCACGCTAATATTGCTAAAAGGACTACCCATTACATGTTCAATTTTTTTGATTCATAACATTATATATTTATTTTAGTTTTGCAACACTCTTAATCAGAGAATCCATTAGGAAACTAGGATTCTTTTTCATTTATATATTTTTGCACCAGAACCAATAAAAAAGGACGAACTATTTATATAAATAGTTCGTCCTTTTATGTTCCTAAAATACGACGTATTTCCAATATATCCATATTCGTAAACTTTGCAATATCTTCTATATCCATTCCGTTTTTATACATCCCACGGATTAACTGTTCTCTTTCGACTAATTTACCTTCTTGTATGCCTACTTCTTTTCCTTTTTCCATGCCCTCTTGTAGCCCTTCTTCTTTCCCTACTTCACGGGCATGTGCTAATTTCGCTTGTTCATCAAATAAGACTTTTTCCCGTGCTTCATATGCTAATCGGAAGGAACTACTCTGACTCATATTCTCCCATTTGTGGATCGCTTTTTGTAACATGGGATCTTGTTTCATGGCGATATCCTCCAATGTGTGGGTCAAATGTTCATCTTCATGTGCTGGTAACAAGAGTAACCAACGAGCAAATTCATTTTCCCACGGATTAATTTTCTCTTCTCTCCATTGCTGCAGTAATTTTGGAATCTCAATAAAATGAATTTCCAAATCATCCAGCAAGACTTTTTTCTGCTGCTTACTCCAAAACTGTCCGATTGTATGCATCTCTTCATAATCAGGAAAGAGATGAAAATCTAATAAGTTAATGGCAATCGTTTTTCGGAGTGAACGATACGGCATTCCTTTTTCAAGCTGAGACGTGTAGAGTTTACTCCAATAGTAAAGGGAACGTTTTATAATCTCTTGTGTATTTCTTAGTTGGATTTCGATGTTGACTTTTGTTCCGTCATGCAGTGTGGCAAGTATATCTAGTATGGATAATTTATCTTCCTCATATTCTTTATGCAAATGCGGATCTTCAATTTTCAGTGATGCAATCGGTGTAGATAAAGACTCATGCAAGATTGCATTTAAAAAAGAAATTAATAATTCTTCTTGTCCCTGTACACCAAATAATTGCTTAAATGCAAAATCGACTCGTAAATTCACTAAAGGTTGATTCATTGATAGAGTCACCTTTCTATTTTATATTCTATATATCCATTGTATCGAAGGGCAAAGAAAAGAAGCAACCCCTAATGATTTGTTGGAGAATTTTATTTTTGTTAACCAATACAGTACGTGAAATTATATTATACTTCAGTATACTGCTAAAAAGATTTCTTATAGAACTTTTTCTACCGTTTTTATCTCACAAATCACGTCAATTCCTTTTAACGATCTATTTGTTTTATATAACAAGTTTTATCTTCCCTGCATACAAAATCATTCCGAATCCCTCTTCTTTATCATACAAAGGAAAATGAAAGGCTGTTTTTTCGTATCTTTCTCAAAATCCAATTTTTCATATCTTCATCCTCAATATTCTGCAGATTCATAGTTACACAAGCTACCTTGCGTTGTATCTCTCATCCCTTTATACTAAAACAGTATATCTATCACAATGAGGTGTCTTATTATGAACAAAACAGAATTAGTCCAAAAAGTTGCAATGGAATCCGGATTAACGAAACAGAAAGCAAGTCTCGCTGTAGATGCTGTTTTTCAATCCATTCAAAATGCACTACAAAATGGGGAAAATGTACAATTAATTGGCTTCGGTTCATTCGAAGTCCGAGAACGTGCTGCCCGTGAAGGACGAAATCCACAGACAGGGGAATCCATGGCGATTCCTGCGAGTAAGGTACCTACCTTTAAAGCGGGGAAAGTATTAAAAGAAGCTGTAAAAGCTGAATAGTATTTATTTAGCAGTAGCATGAATTCATTAGGATTCATGCTACTGTTTTCTTTTATAAACGAATGGCTGAAATTGTATGTTGCAATATACAATCTGTTGTTTCCTTTACAGTTACTTCCCTAAGTGGACAGAACGGACTATAGACATTAGAATTCTAAAAAGCTAAAAGTTCCGCAAGGAACAGGTCGTATTTTCTTCCACTTCATTTCAGAAAATCTCCACCTTTTGTGATTGGTTACTTCACTTCGTTTCAATAGCAATCCCAATCCTTTCCCAACTTTTTTTGGCTCGTGAAATGGCGTCACCAAGCCGACATACCCAAAAGTAAGTGTTTTCTCTATCGGCTTGATCTTTCCAGTATACGAGCCAAATCGCTGGCCTTTCGTCCTAATATTTAGCTTTTCATCCGTCGTCACCAGACGTTTCAAACCGTGGGGCATCGTCCCCACACGACGAACCAACCTCTATCCCAAAAGGCAAGGAAATAGTTTTTTTCCAAACCCTATAAATATAGCGTCTCTAGAAATCATCCATTCTTTTTTTGTACCATTTGCAGCTAAAAAGAATTAAATTAGATAGCTTTAGTTTCGAGACAGCGTTCGCGAGACGACGATAGTCTTTTTTTATCTCGTGTGTTCCTTCCCTTTTTCTAGAGCTGATTCTTTCTTTGTCACCTGTTGATACGGAGCAAATTGGCGGAAAGGTTCATATCGTTTTTCTTGTTCGACTATGTGTGATCGTGTTTGTTTCGTGATAGTGACGCCATTGTCCCCCAGTTTTTCCTGCACATTACTTTCTAATTGTTGAACAGACTCTTGCGTGACAAGTCCATGTTCGATTGCCACTTGTTTGCTTGAAAAATACCGTTCTTCCATCAGTACACGGTCAAAAATGCTATCAATATCTCGAACAGTTTCTTGTCCTTGCGCTCGTTTAAACGCTTCGTACTTTTCGCTTAATTCCTGTTCCACTGCATTCGACACATGATCGGCTGTATGAGTAATATTTTGCGTTCTTTCCGTAACATCCACTTCTTGTTCTGCTTTCTTTTCTTTCTCCTGTTGCAACACGATTTCTATTGTCTCTAAAAATTCCGCTGCTGTTTCATGCACTTCTTTAACTAATTTTGCCTTCTCCCTTAGTTCCTTTCCTTGTGTCCAACTTGCTAAATATCCAAGCGAATATTCACTTGGATCTAGTCCAAAGTACGAAGCGACTGTATAAGCTGTCATTTCTGCTTGGAATTCTTTTTCTGCTGTCGTGTAATGTATGTGTGTTTCCTTCGTATGCAACTTCGCATGGGCGAGTTCATGTAAAAGTGTCTTTACCTGCTGTAGTTCACTGTTTCTTGGATTCAATGCCACTTCTCTTGTTTCGGGATAGCTGACTCCCTTTACCACACCCAGTTCTTCTTTTGGTGCAATAATCTTTACATCGTTCTTTTCCGCAATTGCCTCCATTCCCTTGTACAAACTTTGATAATTGGCTACTGTCCCCTCCAACCAACGGTTTGGAAACACTCGCGGTAAATCTGTTGCTTTCACATTTGTTTGGGACGCATCGAATACGTATCCGATTGTAAAATACAATCGGCTTGGTTTCATTTCTACCTGTTTAGAAGCAATCTGTCGTTTTTCTTCTTCACTTGCTTTTGTGACAAGTTTCCATCTCCCTTGTTTCTCTTTAAATTTTGCTGCTGTTTGGTGAGGTACTAAAATTTGAATTCCTTTCTCGCCTTTTTTCACCGCAAATCCTTTTTCTTTCCAAAAAGAAAAGGAGCCGACTGCTTGGGCTCCTTCAAATTGATTCTGTATCAGTGTAATGTTTGATGATGAATAACGGTGGAACATCGCCATAAATGATAAATATTCTTTCATATCTTGAGGGGAACGAAAATACCCTTGTATACTCGTTTCCATTTGCTTTGTTACATCTGCTATTTTCTGTTTCTTCTCTTCCCGTGAAACTGTAGCATGCTTTTTATTCATCTTGTTCAGCTCCCCTTTGAGAAACCTCGATCAACTCATCCATCGTTCCCTCATTCCAAGATTCTAAATCTGTTAGTTCACAAATCTGCTGTGTTTTCCTATTGATCGGAATCATTACATCATTTTGCGGGTGCGATACAAAATCGTGTAATTCTTTCTCTTCTGATACCTGTACTGTTACTTCTTCGTTTCCTACTTGCAACGTGACTTCTCTTTCTCCAATCTTTTTCACCCATCCTAGTTCTATGCCTTCATGAAATAATAACATCTTCGATTCTCCTTTTTTATTATCAGATATCTATCTGGCTTCCTTTTTCTTCACTTGTCTGTTCCACTCTACCATGCTACCTAGAAATAAGAATAGAATTGTAGTCCATGCACAATGTAACAGAAACCATTCATCCGCTATCATCTTCGTTACATATAAACCAAATACTCCTAACACCACTGTGCCACCTAGCACCAACAAACAAATAAGTTGTTTCCATTCTTTTTTTATGATTAGCATGCCAATCATCCCTACACAAATGATGAACAGAAAAACAAAAACCATTCCTAACGAATGGGGTACGGTCATAAGTGGTTTTGCTCCTTGTGTTATTTCTGAAAGCCCCATGATTGACGTCCCCCTTTACCATTTCATTTCATCGTCGGGAACAACAATTGTTTCTTTTTGCTCTCTCGACGTCTGATGATAGATTTTCTTTTGCCTTTGATGTGTAATTCTTTCTTCCACCACTTCTCGAATATGTTTCGTTGCATCTGTTTCTACAAGATTCGTTGTACACACACCTTGATATCCTTCATGTGCATAAATCCCATTCATAAATTCAATCAACATTTGCGTATTTTTATCCGCACTATTTGTACCCAGCCTGATTTTTTGTAACTCTTCTTTTAACATTTCATGTAAATGTTTTGTTACAACTTCTGTAATATAACGGAGCGACCATTCTTGTTCTTTTGCTTCTTTATGTTCCTTACAAATTCGAATAATCGCATCACCGTTATAACCATTTCGGATTTTTTGTTCTTCCATATATACATTGATATATCGTTCCGTTTCTTCGTCAATCGTTACAACTCTTCTTACTTTTTTCATCGTTCATGTCCCCTCTCATTTTGTTGCTGAATGTCCCACTCTAAGCGTTCATAATATTTTTGGTTCTTCCAGCTTTCATATTCACTTTTGAAAGCTGATTCAACTTTTCGTAACGCATACTGCATGGGTACGTTTCTTTCAAAGTTCTTTCGTTCTCTCGGCTTTCTATCCAGCATGTGGTCCATTCGTTTTCTTTCTGTATCATACGTTTTCATCTCCTGTAAAAACGCATTCCCCATTCGCACATGTAGTTCTTCTATTTTATTCTCCTTATAATGCTCGTATCGTTTTTTATCTTCTGTTCCTTCTCCATACGTTCTTTTTAACACCCCTACTTCTTCGTCTAACTTGTGTAGAAACTGTTTGTAATCTTCCTTATGGTGCTTCTCAATGTACTTTTGCGTCATCATATTCAAATGAGGACGCAACGATCGCAACGTATTATAGTTATAGTGCCATTGCCTTGTATCTTCTGGTAACCGCTTGTATACAAATTGAAACAGTGGTCTAAGCTCTCGATTACGCCAATTGAATGTAGAATCTTTTTTCTTTTTCTCGACCATATGCTTGCGAATACAATCATTAATCTGCTTTTGTTCGTGCCCACGATCTAAAATGTTTTGTGCGACTTTTGCTTTCATCGCATCCAGTGTACTTTGCTTTCGTTTGCCTCGTTCTCTTGTTGGAAAGGGTTCAACGGTTACGAGATGAATGTGAATATTATCGGTATTATAATGAATTGCTCCTGACCAAATCGCTGTATGTTCTAACTTTTCTCTCTTTAACATGTCTTTCATCGCAAGCCTAGAAACTCCTATCAATTTTTTATCATCTACCGTTCGCGTTTTCGCATCATAAATACCATGTTCCTCTAACCATTTATTATCGAATGTAATGACATCTTGCCACATAATACTGTGATTCTTTTGTGCAAGCTCAAACATTTTTTTGAGGTTTCTTTTTTCTTTTCCTTTTAAACAGTTACTCTGTTCGGTAAATAAAGCGGACATCTTTTCAGAATCTCCCATGTAGTCTTGATACAGAGAAAACATCTTCTTATGTGCTTGCCCTTCTTTTTTTGCTTCCTCCCTATCAATATAGTCCACATACTCCTGAAAACTTCCGCCACCTGCTGTCACAAACTTAGACACTGTTACGACTCCTGGTGTCACCTTTTCTTGCACAGGGCTTGCTACACTCATTCCCCGTCACCCTCTGTCATGAGCTGTAAAAATACATTCATGTCTTGCACCGCTTTAAAACAATTCTCCATCGCTACGATGTTTTTTTCTACGAGTTGTTGCAAATGCAATTCCCGTGTTTGTTGCTCACGATAGAACGCTAATGTTTCCAGTTGCCCCTGCAAGAATTTATCTCTTGAAAGTCCTTTTGTCTTCGCAATTTCATCAATTCGTTTCACCGCTACTGGATTCATGTTACGCACTCTGATCTCCATTTTGGATTCCTCCTCTATTTTTGGGTGCTCCTCTCCAAAAGAAAGAGAAGAGCATAAGGGATTTTTGTTCCCACCAAAGGTGTGAAGCTAGGCAAAGCCTAGCAAAATCATGGGAACAAGTATTGACCTCGAATGTTGAGGTGCTGTTGACCCTAAATCTTCATATGTTGAGGTGCTGTTGACTCTAAACCTTCAGATGTTGACCTCCTGACGACCTAAATGTTGAGGTGCTGTTGACCTAGGTTCCATCACCCACGTGCAACATCTTGCGCCTTTTCCTCTAACTTTTGGATCTTCTCTTTGACTTGACCTTGCTCCCTTTTATGCTGTTCAATTTGGTCATTCGATTGTTTGATATTGGATTCTTTTTCACTGATTTTAGATTCTGTTTCTCGTTTTTCAGACTCTGTTTGATACTTCAAATCGTCCTTCCACGTCATGATTTGTTGCTTCCACTTCTGTTGTTTGGCTTCTTCCTTTTTCATCATGTCTTCATACTGTGTTATTTTTTTCTGTAATTTTTTTTGCTCGATACGGATAAAGGCTCTGTTGCAAAGTTCAAAAAAGCATACACCTGTTTACAAAATAGGGTTATAGTTTACGCAGGTATGAATAATTGCTGTAATTCATTGTACGTCGAAAAAACGAAGTTTGATTGTTGCAAACTTCGTTTTTGTTTATATAAGGCATGAATTGTTTCGATTCCTTTGATGGTACGAGAAGCATGACGAATATTTTGAAATCCTGTGGATTTGGCAAAACGTCGTTTTACGTGTCGATGATCTTGTTCAATGAGATTATTGAGATGTTTGACGGTACAGTGTTTCGTATGTATATAATAATCATCTTTCTGTAATTTTTTGAATGCACAAAGCAAAGCCGGGACCTTGTCTGTCGTAAGAACCGATGGTTCTCCAAAATGTTTTACCAGTCTTTTCATAAAGGCATAAGCAGCTTGATGATTACGTGTTTTTCGAAGTTGAAAGTCCAGTGTATGTCCATCACTATCAATGGCACGATATAAATAACACCATTTTCCTTTAACTTTGATATAAGTCTCATCCAAATGCCAAGCATGGAGTGCTGATTTGTTTTTCTTCTTCCAAATTTGATAGATCCGATTGCCATATTCATGCACCCAACGCATGATAGTTGTTGGATGGACGGAAACACCACGTTCTTTCAAGATTTCAGATACATCACGATAGCTTAAAGAAAAACGACAGTAATAGCCAACGGCTACTATAATAATGTCTTTCTTGAATTGTTTTCCTTTAAAATATCTCATGTATCATTCTCCTCAGCATATTTTCTCTACAGTTTAGCTTCATTTAAAAAACTTTGCAACAGAACCGTATATTTGTCACTTTGTCCAATGCTTTCTTATGCCTTTCACACATTTGGATGGCACCCTCTCGGTCTGTTATATTCGCAGTTGTTATCTGAATCGCATGAATGAGACCGTTGGTATCTACAGCGATATGTCGTTTGATTCCTGAACCTTTCTTTCCGGCATTGTAGCCTTTTTCACGCTTTGTACATCTACTATGCAGAAACTCGTCTGTTTCTTACGCCCATCTTGCTCACGATATATTTCGACCAATTTTTTTATGCACTTTTTCGAGAAGACTTATGCCATTCTCGTCTACTTTCCGCCAAATCTGATAGTAAGCATACACGGTTTTCCAGTTTGGAAAGTCACTCGGCAGATTGCACCATTGGCAGCCTGTTGTGAGCAGGTACAGTACGCCGCAGAATACTTCGTACAAATCAACTTTGCGGGGACGCGTCCTTTTCCGTGCGTTTTCTAAATCCTCTCGAATCAGTTCAAACTGCTCACGGGATATATTACTTGTATAATTGTGTATCATAGGAATCATCTTTCGCACTATGATTTCCATTTTCGATCCCTCTCTGAATTTGGGTGTTGCACACTAAAAGTGAGAACTGGAGATTTTTTGGTATAAACAACCAAAATAAACTATCTGTTTGGTACGCATAATAAATTAACGAAAATAATCATCAATATTTGAAGAATATTATAAAAAATACATGCAATAAAGGAGTTAAAGAAATGAAGAAACGGTTTAAATTATCTCTATTTTTTTGGATAGTACTTTGCTTAATTATATTAAATGCGTGTACTCCTAATGATAAAACGAGTAGTTACAATACTTATAAAGTAGAAGAAAAGCACATTGAAAATGTAAAAAGGTTTAAGGGGATTGTTATACCACATGATGTTAAAACGATTCCACTTGATACAGCAAATGGATCGTATGATCTTCAGGTAAAAGTAGGAGATCAAGTAAAAAAAGAACAAGTACTAGTCAAATATAAAAACACTTCAAATCAACATATAAAGAGTCCTATAGATGGGGTTGTTGCAAGTATTACAAAAGATATAGATGAAAAGACAAAGTCACCTGGAATTACAATTTACGCACATGGCCCTTTAAAGATAAAAGGAGAATTATCAGAATATGAACTTTCACAAATGAAAGTTGCTCAACGTGTCACGATTATGTCTAAAGCGATTCCGAATAAAAAATGGGAAGGTGCAGTGAAAGAAATTGCTCTTATGCCATTAAAAAATATCGGTGACAGCACTCATGTGTCGAATTATCCATTTGTTGTTCAACTGGATAATAACAATACGAAAGAGTTACAATCAGGCTTCCATGTTTATATAGACAATAAACTTGGCGAGGCAACAGGTACGATTGTTCCAAAAAGCAGCATTGTCAATAAAGGTGATAAAAATATTGTTTTCGTTGTAAAAGATGGAAAAGTGAAAGAACAAGCTGTTACAGCTGAATTCGAAACAGATCATGAAGCAAAAGTTACGGGTATACAAAAAGGCGAACAAATTATCTCTAAACCTGAAAAAGAATTAAAAGATGGTATGGAGGTTAACATCAAATGATCGATTTAAAAGGTGTCACGAAATCCTTTCAAATCGGTGCGGAAGTAATTCAAATATTACATGGAATTGATGTAACTCTGAACCAAGATGAATTCACATCCATTATGGGTCCATCTGGATCAGGAAAATCAACGTTAATGAATATTATTGGATGTTTAGATAAGCCAACAACCGGTACGTATGAATTAGCGGGACAAAACATTTCAAATATGTCTGAAACAGAATTAGCGCAAGTTCGTAATAAAGAGATCGGATTTGTCTTCCAAAGCTTCATGTTACTACCAAGACTTACAGCACTGCAAAATGTTGAATTAGCTCTTATTTACGCTGGAGTTGATAAAAAGGAAAGACACGAACGCTCATTATCTGCTTTGACAAAAGTAGGCTTGGCCGATCGTGCTACTCATCTGCCAAATGAATTATCAGGTGGACAAAAGCAGCGTGTTGCGGTTGCACGTGCCATTGTAAATAACCCGAAATTTATCTTAGCTGATGAACCGACAGGTTCACTTGATACAAAAACAAGTACACAAATTATGGACCTCTTTTACGAATTAAACAAACAAGGCTCAACAATCATTATGATTACCCATAACCGTGAAATTGGGGAAACTGCAACCCGAAAAATTGTAATTCGTGATGGAAATATCGTCCAAGATTGGAGAGGTTAATTTTGAATACGAGTGAAAATACACGCATGGCTCTTTCCGCTATCTTTTCCCATAAAATGCGCTCTATATTAACCATGCTAGGAATTATTATTGGTATTAGCGCCATTATTACTATTGTTTCAATGGGTGATGGTACGAAAATACAGTTTAAAGAAAATTTAGATCAAGGAAAAGATAATCAAGTAACAATTTCTTATTATAACCCTGATCGTGGAACAGATAACGCAAAAATTACACCTGATATGATAAAAAATCTTCAAACTGTATCCGGCGTTAAAGCAGTTTATCCAGATGTGAGTATGAATATAAAAGCATCTTCTGATTCAAAAGACATCTCTCTTAATTTAAAGGGCGGAACAGGTACCTTTATGAAAGATGAGAAACTAAAATTAATTCATGGTCGTGAATTAAACGATAGTGAATTAAACCAAGCAATTCCTGCTGTTATATTAAGTGAAGAAGCTTTCAAAAAATTATTTAATGGTTGGGAACCAAATTTGTACACTGATATAAATGAAAAACCATATAAAGTAGTTGGTGTGTACAAAAAGGAAAGAGAAAATTTAATCGGAGGGAATATTGATATAGCTGAAGGTTATACATCCCTTGAAAACGCATCTGTAATTTCTGGAATAAATGAGTACGACTCTGTAAATTTAATAATGACTTCTCCAACGGAACGTAAAAGTGTAGAAAAACAAGCTATTTCTATTTTAAACGAAATGAAAGCTCCTAAATTTGAGCATAAATTTGAAGCAAGGGACTTAGATGAGCTTACAAAGCTAGTAGACGATACATTCGTTATGCTGAAAATGGTCTTCGGCGGTATTGCGGCTATCTCTTTACTTGTTGGTGGTATCGGTGTAATGAACATTATGCTTGTATCTGTAACAGAACGTACACGTGAGATCGGTATTCGCAAAGCACTTGGTGCAACACGCAATAAAGTATTAATGCAATTCCTAATCGAGTCTTGTATTTTAACGGGAATAGGTGGTTTTATCGGGTTTATACTAGGTGTTTTCTTCGCTTGGATTGCCTCAATCTTTGCAGGCTGGCCGCTTGTTATCTCAATAGAAAACGCTCTTTTCTCAGTCGGTGTTTCAATGTTAATCGGTATTACATTCGGCTTACTACCAGCTAACAAAGCTGCAAAGCTTGACCCTATTGAAGCACTACGATATGAATAAGAAAGTTATTCTGTTGCAAAGTTGAGAAGTGGACCAAAATAGTTAATGTCTAATACATTTCTTTGTATAATTTAAACGACTTATTCTTATGAGTTATACTTTAATTCTGTATTTTTAGGGTGGTGTAAACCTTTACAACAGAAATTTCTACATTCTACATTAAAAGGTTGTATCAGAACATCTTTTTATTACAAAAATGTAAGTTTATTGTAAGGTGGTTGGATAGTAGATACCCCAAATACTTTATATAGTTAAACTAGAAACAAAACAACAAATAATCCATTTATCGGAGGTTTTAATGATGAAAGTAGCGGTTATTGGTTGTACACATGCGGGTACAGCGGCAGTTACAAATATTGCGAAGCTTCATCCAGAAGCGCAGATTACAGTATATGAAAAGAACGATAACGTTTCTTTTTTATCTTGTGGGATAGCTTTATTCGTAGGGGGCGTTGTGGATGATGCGAGAAAGATGTTCTATTCTTCGCCTGAACAATTGACAGAATTAGGTGTAAAAATGAATATACGCCACGAAGTTCTTGAAATCAACGCAGAGGCAAAAACATTACGTGCACGAAATCTCGTTACAAATGAAGAAAAAGAGGATATTTTCGACAAACTTATCATGACAACAGGATCATGGCCCATTATACCACGTCTCGAAGGTATGGAGTTGGACAATATCGTAATGTGCAAAAATTATGCTCATGCAAATACTATTATTGAAAAAGCAAAACATGCCCATAACATTGTTGTAATAGGAGCTGGTTACATCGGTATCGAATTAGTGGAAGCATTTGAAACGAGTGGAAAGAAAGTAACACTTATCGACAGTGCGAACCGCATTTTAAATAAATATTTGGATGCAGAGTTTACAAATGTGACGGAGCAAGCATTTGAGGAAAAAGGTGTAAAACTGGCTCTTGGGCAAACCGTCACCAAGTTTGAAGGAGAAAATGGGAAAGTGAAGCAAGTTATCACAACAAAAGGAGCATACGGAGCAGACCTTGTTATTTTGTGCATCGGTTTCCGTCCTAACACAGATTTATTACAAGGACAAGTAGAGATGCTTCCGAACGGTGCCATTGTTGTGAACGAATATATGCAGACAAGAAAACCGTATATATTTGCAGCAGGAGACAATTGTGCTACTCTATATAATCCAACCGGCAAACATGAGTATATTCCACTTGCTACTAACGCAGTCCGTATGGGAACGCTTGTAGCAAGAAATTTAGTGAAGCCATCAATCCGTTATATGGGAACACAAGGAACATCCGGCATTAAAATTTATAACTATAACATTGCTTCCACTGGATTAACAGAAACAGCGGCAGAAAGTATGGGTATGAATGTAAAAAGTAGTACAATAACGGACAACTATCGTCCTGAATTTATGCCGACTTCCGAGCTAGTAACAGTAAAAGTTGTATATGAAATAGAAACACGACGAATCATTGGAGCACAGGTTATGTCCAAAGCTGACTTGACACAATCTGTGAACACACTGTCTATCTGTATTCAAAACCAGATGACAATTGATCAACTTGCTTTTGTTGACTTTTTCTTCCAACCTCATTACAACAAGCCTTGGAATTTCTTGAATCGAGTGGGGTTACATGATCTATAAAATATAAGAACTAAGCAAATGGTATATGCCGTATGTGGTTCTGTTGCAAAGTTGATAAAAAGTTAAATAGACTGAGTAAAATGTATTAAATTTCATGATCTTGAGGATAATTTTTGTAATTCTATATACGTCAAAAAGAGAAGTCACACTTTAGGCTTCTCTTTTCGACGTATATAGAAGGAGTCGGTTCCTTACTTTATTATTTGTTATGAAACATTACAACAGAATCAAATTTTGTATAGATGGTAACTTATATATTTAAGGA
>NZ_ALBR01000128.1:0-5728 GCF_002081505.1 Bacillus sp. CDB3
TTTATGGCTCTATTGCAAAGTTAAAAAAATATACGTAAATACCCACAGCTAAAGGAGTGGGTTTTCGGCGTTCTTCGATCGCTTACGCTTTCTCGAAAGCGGCGTTATAAGTCGATATATTAGGGATAGAGTTTAAGCAATCCATCATTAAATGCTGTAATTTTTTGTATGTCGAAACGACGCAGTTTTTCTAGTGATGAACACAGGATATAACATGCAATGATCTCAAATTTCTTCTCATCCATTTATAGGGCTCCTTGTCCAAAAAAGATTGCCCCACAAAATGTCATTTTGTAGGGCAATCTTTTTATCTTTTTATGTCACTACTTATTCTTATTTGTTTGATTTTCAATAACACTTAAATCATTTACAGGATTCACTGTGAAACCTATTAAAAGATTTTTTCCCATTTGTGAGTTAACATCTATTGCATAAAAATGAATAGAATCTAATCGCTTAATTGACTTATTCTGTTTATTACCTGTTGTTTTTGCCATATTAGTTTGCGAATGAGCATTTGTTCGTACAAATTCTACATAATCTGGATTTAGTTTTTGAATTTCATAATTATAAGTAACATAACCTTCAAATACTGTAGGAATTGCTTGTCCCTTTGTTATTTTTAATGTTTCTTCGCTTGCCAGGGTGACCTCACGTTCAATAGTACGATTATAGTCAACGTTTATCTTAGCATTAAAATTAAATTTTGCACCGAAATTTAATAAATCACTTATTGTCTTTGTAATACCACCAGATGCATCAAAATTAACTCCAAAATTTGCAGATGAAATTATACTTGTAGTTGTTTTATCCTTAGCACTTATTGTTGCAGAACTATTTGGATATAATGTGTTATAATGTGTTTTATATTGATATACAAAACTTGGAGCACTGTTTATTTTATACATATATTTTTCAGATCTATTCCCATCAATAATATCTATTACTTTATAACCATTACCAATACCTTGTTCTAACAATCCATTTAATTTATCTTGATGTACATAACCTCGAGATTGAGAAGTTTGAGCACTTGCTTCAGACGGCTTAACTGTACCAAGCGCCCCCGCCAAACCAGCTGCCATAGCACCCACAATCATTCCCTTTTTTAATTGTTCTTTACTAATTTCTTCATAATACTCTTGATTAAGAGTATTAATTTTGTCATTTTGATTTGTTTTATCTTTCATTTTTAAATGCCCCCCATAGATTAATTAGAGTGTATACAACATAACAAATATTAATATTTGGTTTTGTTTACCAAAAAGAGTGCCACCTCTATATTTTTCCCTAGAGGTGGCACTTTATTTATGGATAATTACCCCTTATTTAATTTTTATGTAAGGAGGACCCTTTTTAAATTTCTTTTTTATGTATGCACACGCCTTTTATCTTCAAACAAGACGCCAGACCAATCATTCAAGTTCCCCTAAATCTCTACCTTTACGAACTATTCAGCAGAACTAATCCACGCTAATTTAGTATTTCTATAGATAATAAATTAGATCAATATACATTGTTTAAAAATAGATTTCCCACTAAAATATTAGTATACTTTTTGCACCTGAAACCAAAAATAGAAAAGTATAACAACAAAATTGATACAAGGTAATAATCTAATGTTATGGATATTCGAGCTAATTGTCAGCATAATAGAAATGCTTTTTCATTGGAAAGATAATAAAAAAAGAACAGACTATTGAAATAGTCTGCCCATAGGTAAAAGATGAAATGAAAGCCACTCAAATTCATAGTATAATGAATTTCTAAATAATAAAAAGTATCAACATAAAATAAGAACGGTTCTATTGGTATAGTCCGTCCTTTGAAAAGGGGATAATGACAGTTATTCTTTCTTATTATATATAAAAATAATGAAAATTAAATCTATTACATATTGAGAAAGTGCTCATCTTACAAAGGAAGGTTATTTTTATGAATAAAGGTGATGCAATTTTAAGGTTGCTATCAGAAATCAAGTTGGAGCTTAAAGATGTAAAAGAACAAATAGAGAAAATGCAAACAAAGTTAGATAGATTAGAACAACAAAATCAGGTGAATAACAAAATAGAGCGAAAGAAGAAAAAAACAATACCTGATAAAAAAGATAAGCGAGATTGGAAATACCCAGCTAAGCTGAAATGAAAATTGTACAGGCCTAAGATCATACAGAAAACGTGAGGTGAAAGTTACATGAATAAAAAAGAATTTGAGGATACCTTACAAAATTTTTCTTTCTTCTTATCTAGTCGTGGAAGGAAGTCATCCACAATTAAACGATATATCTATGATATTGAGGACTTTGGAAGATGGCTGCAAGCATCAAATCGTTTTCAAGAAGAGAGCATATGGAAAACGCTAAATAAAGAGGATTTTGAATCCTATTTTCAGGAACTCATATACAAACGAAAGTATGGAGAGAAAACTATTCATCGAATTGCAGTGGTGTTAAAGAAATTGTATCAGTTTTTGGATATTCCCAGTCCTATTGTGGAAATGCAAAGAATCACTCCACCGAATCGTGCCCTACGCAAGGAAGACTTTATTACGAAAGAGGAAGAAAAAAAGTTAAAATACATTCTTTCTTCACCTGAAGGATTGTCAGAGGAACAACTTTCCGTTCGACCACTTCTCATAGATCGAAATGTGTCTATTGTATCGCTTCTTTCGGATTATGGGCTCGCCCTACAAGAACTCGTAGCGTTACAGATGCAACATGTGCATTTTGGAAAGAACACGATTACAGTTGTACATAGCAAAGGGCAGGAACGAATCATCATTTTACAAGAAGAGGATAAGATACGTTTATTTACGTACTATAAAACGATACCGGAACCCGTTCGTCCTAGATATCATAGTACTGATCCTTTATTTGTTGCATTTGATTTTAAACGAGGTACATTTCGCTGGGTGTATGACAATGATGCTCCAAAAGCATTAACAGCAATTGCTGTACAAAAGATGATTCGATTAGAAGTAGCCAGAGCGCAACTGAGAAAAGGAATTTCCGCACAGCACTTACGGAATACCTATATTCTACGTTGTCTAGAAAGAAATATGTCTACAGAGGAAGTCATAAAAAGAGCAGGATTCCTTTCTCATCTATCATTAAAGCGGTATGCAGAATATGCAAATCAACACTCACATGGAAAATAATTTAAAAAGAATCATTTTAAAGGAAAACAATTCAAAAACGACAGTAGTAGCCGCTGGCTACTACTGTCGTTTTTCTTTAAGCTATCGCAATGTGTGTCACAAGAAAGGCAATCCCACTCACGAATTGTTAGATTTTTAACATCTTTTTTGTATCCACAGTTGAAACATAACTGACTTTAATATCCATTCACCACTGTCATAGAACTTACGCTTCTGTTGTTGGATTTGTATTCTGTCATCATCCATTCCTCTTTAATTTTGTCCTTTACAAATGCCATTTTTAAGATTAATGACCAAAGACAAAATCTGACATAGATTCCTATTGGAATCAGCTCTCAAGCAATTATACCAAACACCCGATGGATACATACATTCTGTATTTTTGAATCCCAACCTAGTCAATATATGTAATTTGTTATATTCTCCACAGTTTAGCTCCACTCGAAAAACTTTGCAACAGAACCTTGGCTTCCCCTTAATTATAGAGCAGCCAGTTAACCGACAGAGTAAACTGGCTGTATTTTTTTATTACTTCTCTCAAGCACCGCAAGTTTACAATTTCTCACAAAAATTTCGCTTTGTTAATCAATTTAATTGGTATAATAAACCAAAAATAACACATATTAAAAATAGAAAAGAACACTTGTACAATTTTGATATCAATGGCGAAACACTTCCAAATAAAATAGCTTGAGTCATACAAGCGTTCTTCTCCACTCATTCATTTTATTCCTTTTTGAAGGATCAAGGGTGCATGGTATCGATTTATAATCAAAAGTACCTCCGACACTTGTATTTGCACTCTTCACTCCTTCACCCATGTTGAATTCAAGAAAGTAGGTGTTCACTTTGAAAAAAACAGGCATGATTCGAAGAGTAGGTGAATTAGGAAGAGTCGTACTACCTAAAGAAATGCGAAAAACGTTAGGGATATTACCATATTCAAGTATAGAAATGTTCGTGCGAGATGGAAATGTACATATACGAAAACAAGAAAAAACTTGTTTTGTGACAGGAAATATATCTGAAAATCACATGGAATTTTATGATGGTCGTTTGATTTTAAGTCACGAAGGGGCTAAAGATTTGATGAAAACACTGCAAAATTGGATACAAAAATAAGGAGTTTGTTGCAAAGTTTTTCCTTTCCAAAACCATATCTCCTTTCACACATAATACGGTTTGGAATTTTTTCTGCCACCAGTAGGAATGGCAGAAAAAGAAAAACATAAATCAAAGCTGGCGCCATTTCACATTAGATAGCTGCAGTAAATTTCTAATAAAAAGATATAATTTAATGCTAAAGAAGCATGTAATGTTTATTTTAGTTTTGCAACACCCTTAATCAGAGAATCCATTAGGAAACTAGGATTCTTTTTCATTTATATATATTTTTGCACCATACCCCATAAAAAAGAACGAACTATTTATATAAATAGTTCGTTCCCTTATGTTCCTAAAATACGACGTACTTCCAACATATCCATACTCGTAAACTTTGCAATATCTTCAATATCCATTCCGTTTTTGTGCATCCCACGGATGAGCTGGATTTTCCCTTCATGAATGCCTACTTCTTTTCCTTTTTCCATCCCCTCTTGAAGTCCTTCTTCTTTCCCTACTTCACGGGCATGTGCTAATTTCGCTTGTTCATCAAATAAGACTTTTTCCCGTGCTTCATATGCTAATCGGAAGGAACTACTCTGACTCATATTCTCCCATTTGTGGATCGCTTTTTGTAACATTGGATCTTGTTTCATGGCGATATCCTCCAATGTGTGGGTCAAATGTTCATCTTCATGCTGGTAACAAGAGTAACCAACGAGCAAATTCATTTTCCCACGGATTAATTTTTTCTTCTCTCCATTACTGAAGCAATTTTGGAATCTCGATAAAATGAATTTCCAGATCATCGAGCAAGACTTGTTTCTGCTGTTTACTCCAAAACTGTCCAATTGTATGCATCTCTTCATAATCAGGAAAGAGTTGAAAATCTAATAGGTTAATGGCAATCGTTTTTCGAAGCGAACGATACGACATTCCTTTTTCAAGCTGAGACGTGTAGAGTTTACTCCAATAGTAAAGGGCACGTTTTACAATCTCTTGTGTATTTCTTAGTTGGATTTCGATGTTGACTTTTGTTCCGTCATGCAGTGTTGCCAGTATATCTAGTATGGATAATTTATCTTCCTCATATTCTTTATGCAAATGCGGATCTTCAATTTTTAGCGATGCAATTGGTGTAGATAAAGACTCCTGCAAGATTGCATTTAAAAAAGAAATTAATAACTCTTCTTGTCCTTGTACACCAAATAATTGCTTAAATGCAAAATCGACTCGTAAATTCACTAAAGGTTGATTCATGGTTAGAGTCACCTTTCTATTTCGTATTCTATATGTCTATTGTAGCGAAGGATAAAGAGAAGAAGCCACCCCTGATGACTTGTTGGGTGGTTTTTATTTTGGTTAATCAGTAGAGTACGTGAAATTATATAATACTTTTGCATACTACTAAATAGACTTCTTACATAGCTTTTTCTACCGTTCTCATCTTGCAAATTCTCTCAATTCT
>NZ_ALBR01000129.1:0-4822 GCF_002081505.1 Bacillus sp. CDB3
ATATCTTCAGTTTTCAAAGAACAATCTGTATGAGATAATCATATTAAATAGTTAGATAATTATAAAACACTTTGGCGTAAGCCAACCGAAAATTCATCTCCTACTTTTATTGGGCTACGCCCTGCGCATTTAGAAGTGAGAGTTTTTTTCGGAAATCTTGTTAAAGTAATCTTGAATGTTAAGTAACCATTAGGTCCAACGGCCAGAGAAAGCCCGCAAACATTGTTCATGAAGACCATTATAGTTAATTTGGATTCAATGCAGAAGAACCTTTACAGTCTTTTAACTTACATGGCTTTATATCATCAATTAACAAGCAAGAATCCTAAACTACTATAATTATAGTATGGATTTTCATTTTATTTATACATTAATTTCATTTTTGTTTTCGAAAGATAAATGCTATATCTTCATAATTTATTTACAAATCACTCATATTTCCTTATCATTAATAATATGTGAACAAAATGTCAATCTCATAGCAATACTCCGCTAGAATGTTAACAAGAAACCATCAAAGAAACTCCACATAATATTGACATCGGTTTATTTTGGGTTAACAAAACATTACTGAGGGTGTTGCAAAACTAAAATAAACATGCAATGTTATGAATCAGAAAAACTAGCTGAACATGTAGTAGGTAGCGGTTTTGACCATACCAACGTTGCTGTTCCAGACCTTTATCTTTAAGGTTACTAAACTGTTGTTCAATTTTTCCACGCTCTTTCGTCAACTGTTTGCCAAAGATGGTTTGTGCAAAATGAGATAATACACGACGATGTGTACTTTTGATTTATTCACCATTAAGTGGGTTAATTGGATTTACTGCAAAAATATCACATGTTCCTGCAATTTCATAAATGTGCTGACTATCATAAGCAGCATCTGCAACGGAAAATAACACATTTTGGTTTTGTATATCTCGAAGCAATACAGGAGCCATTTTGCTTGAAAATCATATAAACTACTCCGTAAGGCAGTGCTTTCAATTAAAACGCACGGAATCAATCCTAAATTCATTTCTTGAAGAGTTTGTTTATGAATCAACGGAATACCTTCGTTGCGAAACCAAGTACCTACACGTGAAAAAGTGGATATATGAGGAACAAAGGAGAGACCACAAGATACACGAAATGAAGGATATTGATGCAAAAAACGGGTTAACTTGCGGAATGGATTGATTTGGAATACCGTTTTTACAAAAAAAATTTGAGTAAAGCTTTTCTACAGATGGGTGGACGGCCTGTAATAGGCGGAACGCCTCCAATGGTTAAACTATCTACGTAGGCAAATAAAATTTGTAAAATGGATTGATTCTGATCAAAATTGGTTATCATACTAGTAAATTCGTCCTTTCCAGTGATAGTTTGGGATACTATCCTTTTTCCAGGAAAACGGATTTCTTTATGCATTCATTTTTGAATATTTATGAGTTTTGCAACACCCTCATTACTGATATGAATAACATGTATTTATTAATAGCAATGTCTTGTGGATATATATAACTTTACATATGAACGATATATTTCAAGTTGATGTTATTAAAAGAAGGTGATTGGATTAATATCACCGAAAAACATGTTATATGTCAATTTCACTTTATATGTCAATTTGAATTTCTATTAGAATCGCACAATATTAAGGAGGTAACACTTTGTTTGAGAAAGAAAATCATGCAGAGCACACAACTTCAAGTGGTGAAAACCCAATGCACGAAGATGCCTTTGAAAAAGCATGGCGAATAACAGAGTTTTCTAAGTTAGTAGGACGTCACCATAATACTGTTTATAATTGGTTCAATACATTAGAAGAGAAAGGATTGCACGGAACTCTTAGAACTAATAATACAAATGAAAAACTTTACAACACATTGGATTTAGAGATAGCCTTGTTTATAAAACAGAAAAGGGATGGAAAATGGTCACTAGACGCGATTATAGAGCTGTTGCCACATCAGTTTGAGTTAAGGCCAGTACCTCCAGAGAACCAATCTAGTGAAATGTCATCTCATTTAAACTTACAAGAAACGGCAGCAACAATTGAAAAGCTAGTAGACCAAAAACTGCAGGTGTATTTACAAACCATTGAAACACAGTATAAGGAAAAGCTTGAAAGTATTTTAAACGCATTACCACAGCCGGAGAATCCAAAGGCAATTAAAGAACGCAACAGACAAGAAAGACTTGATAATATGATAATTGAGCATAGGGCACGTAGGGAGTTAAGGAAAAGGGCAGAACGACTTTGGAGTGAACAACCTGAGGAAGTGCGCGTAAAAAAAGTTGGTTGGTTTAAAAAAGAAGAAGATTTTGCTAAAAAACAACTTTTTATAGAAAATTATCTTGATGAAAACATTATAGAATACATGAAGACTACTATGACAGAAGAATAGAAAAGAAGACTGGGAATTTACCCAGTCTTCTTTTTAATTTGCACCAAACATTTTATCAGGATCCATAAATGCAGCCAATTCCTCATCTTTTTCGGTATCAACTGTTGTTTTTTCAGCATCATACCCCATATCAATGTAATCACCGAAGTTAATACTGAAATCATCATCTTGATCTTGTGCTTCGATAGTACTAATTTGTGATTTTTTATATTGAATTTGACTTTGCTTCTCTTTAAATTCATTAAATTCCTCAACTAGACCTTTAGACAATCGAGATGGTAATGCATCAGTTTTATAGAATGTGTACACACTACCCATAAAATCATTTTTACTCACTAGATAACCGTTAAATATCGTCCCGTTGATTGGTAGCTTATTTGTGACTTCAACTTTTGCGTCATCCATAAATGAATCACCAATATTTTTTTGTTCATCTAAAATTGCTAACATTCCAAAGTGGTGTACTCTTGACGCCTCTAGTCCACCATTATCGTTCTTTTTCATTAACTCTATAGGATGATGGAAAGAGCTTCCTTTTAATGATTCTGAGAACATATCTACAATTTCTTTACTATTTTCAATCTGATTCATATTACGAGAAACTTTATTAATAACAAGACATCCTGTTTTTTCTAATAAGATTCGTTTAAAGTCTTGAGAATCTAAAATAACCGATGTTCCTGCGCCGTTCGAAGCTGTATTCAATTCATGAATAATTTCTCCAATACGCTGGTTTGCATAATCTCGTGAATTCGCAATACCTTTTTTCTCATTTTCGTTTAATCCCTTAAACTCATCATAGAAATGCTGGTTATCTGCAAATACAACGAATGCAACACCTTTTGCTGGTTCGTTAGCTAACTTCCAAATCTCTTGGGAGAATTTGTTTACTTGTCTCAGTACATCAGGTCCATCAGCTCTTACTGGAAGTGTTACTACAATACCCATTTTAATAAAGTCTTTACGTTCAATTGCATTACTAAATGCGATTTTCGCATACTTTTGCTGGTTGGAGAGTAATTCTTCTCTTGGGACTTGTTGGGCAATTTTTTTTAGTTCTTGACCAATAATCGGTTTATTATGAAAAGCTGAAAATTCTTCAATCGCTTTAATAATTGTAGAAGTACCAGTTCCACCACCTAATCCTGCAAAAAACAGAACTAATTCATCAGCTGGTCTTACTCGCTCAGTTATAAATTCCTTTAACTTTTCTTTCGCTTCGTCATTTGAATCCAATACTTTAACAGCACGTTCTGGATTCTTTCCTAATCCACCCAATTTAAGTGATACCTGGTTACTTTTTGGCACATTCTTTAATTCAGCTAAATCACCATCGTTACTATTTAAAGCCAGACAATTGTATACCGCTGTTCCGTCTGTATGTTTATATTCAGCAAATTTATCTGCCATTCTAGTTCCTGCTTGACCAAAGCCAACCATCGTCATTTTTACCGCTACTTCGTTTTTCAGAAAGTTTTTTGCCATTATATTCTCTCACCTTTTTCCTACTTATTTTTTTGTCTACGTTTTCCTAATTCAATTAACACTTGCTGTCCTCTTATTGTGGAGATTAAAAATTTATAAGGGTGCATTATCTTTTCAGTTATTAATGACATTGATGCTAAAGTACTTACACTTACTTCGGCTGATCTTCGTGAAATATTGGTCCGTTCAATCTCTAATGAGTATGATTTCCCCTTTAATTTCTTAACTCTCCTATCAATTACAACGTTATCTACAATCTCATTTATTGAGATACCCCTCATATATTTTGTTTCTTGATATTGTTTATTTACTTCGGATCCTATGTAATGAAATACACTGTAAAGTATTTCATCTTCTTCAAGAATGTCTGAGAACATACTCACTACTTCATCTGTAAATTTATTCTGTTTATATTTTTCACTTAATACCTCGTTCAAGTTGTCCTCCCCTTAAAACATTGGTTAATTATTCCTACAAGTATATTACATTATTATAAAGCGTATATCAAGTCATCATATATAGAACTTATATATAAAGTGTATAAGGATGATAGATAACCATATCATTGATATAAAAGCGTTTTTATATAAGACGCACATGAAAGACGTGCAACTAACATATTAATTATAGGTTTCATATAATTAACATCACACATACTATTAAACACTAAAGTTATTATATACAAGTACATTTCAATTTATAATTTGTAGTGCAATATATATTTTTTAATAAAATCGCAAACTATAAATCTTATAAATAACCTATAAGTTGTATTTATAAGATTTATATACAAGACGTATAAGTAATCCCTTATAAATAAACACTGTGTCTCTTTCGGATTAACTTCATGTTAACACTATTTTTAAATTAATCGGTTATACACCTTATATATACAGTGTATATATAAGGTGTATAAAGAGAATCTAGCTTGCATAGAAAGAGCG
>NZ_ALBR01000130.1:0-4426 GCF_002081505.1 Bacillus sp. CDB3
GAGGGTGTTGCAAAACTCATAAATATTCAAAAATGAATGCATAAAAAAATCCGTCCTCTCTGGAGATAGTTTGGGTTACTATCTCCAGAGAGGACGAATTTACTAGTATGATAACCAAGTTTGATGAAAATCAATCCATTTTACAGGTTTTATTTGCATACGTAGACAGTTTAACTATTAGAGGCGTTCCGCCTGTGACAGGTCGCCCACCCATCTGTAGAAAAGCTTTACTGAAATGTTTTTTCTTGAAAACTGTATTCCAAATTGACTCTTTACGCAAATTAACTCGTTTTTTGCATCAATATCCTTCATTTCATATATCTTGTGGTCTTTCTTTTGTTCCTCATATATCTACTTTTTCACGTGTAAGTACTTGGTTTCGCAACGAAGGGATTCCATTGATTCATAAACAAACTCTTCAAGAAATGAATTTAGGGCTGATTCCGTGTGTTTTAATTGATAGTACAACCTTAAGGGATATAAAGGGTTCTGGTGCAAAAACTTCAAACTAATTAAAAGTCATCCTACAAACTTGGAAATACTGATAGAATTACTTTAAAAAGGGTGCGTGGTTCATATGAAAAGGGAAAATGTGTTTAAGTGGAAACATTATCAACCAGATGTTATCTTGTTAACTGTACGTTGGTACCTGCGGTACAATCTAAGTTTTCGCGATTTAGTGGAAATGATGGAAGAACGAGGATTATCTTTGGCCCACACGACGATTATGCGATGGGTTCATCAATATGGACCAGAGTTGAATAAGAGAATTCGAAGACATTTGAAACAAACGAATGATTCTTGGAAGGTGGATGAAACCTACATTAAAATCAAAAAAAAGATATGTACCTGTATCGGGCAGTAGATTCCGAAGGAAATACGATTGATTTTTACCTCAGTAAAAAAAAGAGATACCAAGGCTGCCAAAACTTTCTTTCAGAAAGCCCTGGCTACTTGTCATGGGACGATTCCTCGTGTGATTAACGTAGATGGAGATAAAGCCTATCCTCCTGCAATCCGAGAGTTAAAACAAGAAAACAGCTTACCATCAAGTATCTTACTACGGGTCAAGAAATACTTGAATAATATGATTGAACAAGATCATCGATTTATCAAAAAACGTATTTGGAATATGTTAGGGTTACAATCTTTTCGTACAGCGAAAAAAATGATTGCTGGATTAGAGGCCATGTATATGATCAAAAAAGAGCAAATACATTTACAGGATCAGTCTGTCCAAAATCAAAATATCTTTATCAACCACCTGTTTGGATTAACGATGTAATCAAGGAATCCGTTAGGAAACTATGCTTCTTTTTTCACTTATGATCTTTTTGCACCAGAACCAAAAACTTTGCAACAGAACCTGATTACATCTTTTCTAATATCTTTTGTCTTTGATACCACTTAGACAATTTATCAATTGCATTAGTTGATAAACGTTTGGTTTGTTTATTGCAAAATCTAGATAATGTAGGTGCTGATATTTTTATTTCTTTTGCGAGCTCTCGTATACTTATATTATCGACATTTCGTCGCTTTAGTATTTTTTCACAAACAGCTTCTTCATCAAAAATATCAGGTTCTTTACTAACTGTTATTTGTGGCATATCAATAATATCTTTAGTCTCTTCACTATATTCTATTATTGTTTCATTATTATTCTCTATTTCTAATGTTTTTTTCTTTGGTAAATTATACATAGATTTAATTAATTCTTCTGGTGGAAGGATAATAATGTTTAAATTAATCCAATAACCTTTAAACCATTTTTTTTATTTAAACGTTCTTCGTCTAATTTGCTCGAATACTCCCACTTAGAAATCACATTCTCTCTTTCTAGGTCAGTAAGAACATTCTCTAAATGTTCCCGAATGCGACTTGGCTTCCAAGTAAGCGGAATTGCCATGACAGCTAATAACCCTTTATCTCTCCCAATGGAGTATGGTCGTTTTAAAGTTGAATATATTTGACGAATCCTCCATTGCCATGTTAAATAGCGGATTAATCGTTTATGATATTTATGTCGGTAACTATTATATTCAAGTGCCTTTTTAGATAGTAAGGCTGTAGTGTTATTTGAATCATATATATAACTTGATAAGAAGCTTCCAGGTTTAATTCGGCAGGATTCAATCCCCATATATTCATTCGTAGTATTATGTCTCCATAATACTACTGAATCTAGAACAAATAACCTTTTAATGACTTCTCTTTTCACTTTATATTCCTCATCATTTTCATTTTCGTCATTTAAAACTACTACTTCATTATCGTCATTTAAATATATAAAAATGCTTGCTAAAGCAGCAATTCTCTTAGCAACCTTAATTTTATCCTCAGGTCTATAATATTCTCCCTTACTTACTTTCTTTTTCGGTACATTACACATATCTAATACTTGCTCATATGAGAATTCGATGAATTCATCCGGTGACTTCGCTTGAGCTAACCATTGTATAGTGATTGAATCTAATACGTCTGCCGTAAGATCATCCATATTACTCATTACATCATTAACTAAAGTGTTCCATCGGGACGCTTCATCATCCTTTATAAGTTTCAAATCCTCATCTCGATGCGAAGAAAGCTGAGCTATCGCATTACTCTCTTTTGTTTCAATCGGATAAGATTTTACACCTATATTTGAATCTTCTTCAAAATGATTTTTGGAGATCCCGTCACGTAATTTAAAATATACCGCGGAATTATTGACCTCAAAATAATCTTTCTCAACTGTTTCATCACTTAATTTTGGCTTTTTATCATTTTTAAACTCTTTGGTTAAAAGATGTTCAACTTCTGAATGAATTTCATCCTTATACTGGTTCAACTTAATAGCAATTTGTAGTGAGGTTATTCCACTTTCATTCTTTTTACTAAGCCACGATACTAATGCTGAAAAAGATGGTGAAACATATTGTGAAGTTACAACCATACTATTTTCTTTTTCTACATCTGCACTAAAAGAAGTCCATTTATCCCAAATTGCTTTGTTATTTCCATATAAGGGCTCAGATATTAACAAAGCATCAGTAAACAATTGTGCTAATTTCTCCACTTTTTCGCTCCTTCCTCTCGTACATTCCCTTCAAAAAACCTAATATTTAGGCGATTATATATAAATCCTCATTTTTTCCGGTTCTATTATGTTCATAAAAATAATGAAATACTTTTTTCCTTGTTTGTATACATGAAATAACATTTATTATACATTACCATCCAATATACCATCAATCAATCTAAGAAAGTAATATCTGAAACACTTTTAGAGGTTCTGTTGCAAAACTTATAAATATTCAAAAATGAATGCATAAAAAAATCCGCTTTCCTGAAAGAATGATAGTAACCCGAACTATCTTCAGAGAGGACGGATTTACTAGTATGATAACCAAGTTTGATGAACATCAGTCCATTTTACAGGTTTTATTTACATACGTAGACAGTTTAACTATTGGAGGCGTTCCGCCTGTGAAGGGTCGCCCACCCATCTGTAGAAAAGCTTTACTGAAATGTTTTTTCTTGAAAACTGTATTCCAAATTGACTCTTTACGCAAATTAACTCGTTTTTCGCATCAATATCCTTCATTTCGTATATCTTGTGGTCTTTTTTTGTTCCTCATATATCTACTTTTTCACGTGTAGGTACTTTTGGTTTCGCAACGAAGGGATTCCATTGATTTATAAACAAACTCTTCAAGAAATGAAGTTAGGGATGACTCCGTGTGTTTTAATTGATAGTACAGCCTTACGGAGTAGTTTATACGATTCCCAAGCAAAATGGCTCCTGTATTACTTCAAGATATACAAGATCGAAATATCCGGTTTTCCGTGGCAGATGCGGCTTATGATAGTCAGCACATTTATGAAGTTGCACGAACACGTGACATCTTTGCCATAAATCCAATCAACCCTCGGAATGGTGAAAAAATTAAGAATACACATCGTCGTGTATTGTCTCATTTTATACAAACCATCTTTGGAAAACAGTTGATGAAAGAGCGTGGGAAAATTGAACAACAGTTTAGTACATTAAAAGATAAAGGGCTGAAACAGCCTCGTTGGTATGGTCAAAATCGCTATCTACTACATGTTCAGCTAGTTTTTCTGATTCATAACATTGCATGTTTATTTGAGTTTTGCAACACCCTCATGTAGAAAAAATTGGATGAGGAGACTAGCAGATGGGATATTTTAAAGGAAAACAATTTAAAGAGGATATTATTTTGGTAGCCGTTGGCTACTACTGTCGTTTTTCTTTAAGTTATCGTGATGTCTCTGAAAGTCTGAAAGAACGAGGAGTTTCCGTTCACCCTACAACCATTATGCGTTGGGTCCATGAATATGGAAATCTAATCTATCAAATTTGGAAAAAGAAAAAACAAAGTTGCACACCATACTTGGCATCTAGATGAGACTTATATCC
>NZ_ALBR01000131.1:0-14001 GCF_002081505.1 Bacillus sp. CDB3
GACATCTTTACCATAAATCCAATCAATCCTCGGAATGGTGAAAAAATTAAGAATACACATCGTCGTGTATTGTCTCATTTTATACAAACCATCTTTAGAAAACAGTTGAAAATCTTATATAAATATATATCTTATATATATTTAAAATATAAAGATAAAACTTATATAGGAGTAGTAAATGTGTATTCATTCTTACTGTAGCAAGGGATCTAATGATGCTATAACGCAAAAAATCATAAAATGTAAAAATTGACAACGGAAAATTAGGCATAATACTGACATAAAAACTATAAAAAATCATAAATGAACCTATATACTTCTACATAAAAAGTGAAAAAAATTTATACAGTGTTACATATATTTATTCAATCGTTTAATTGCAAGTTAATTCCCTGTATTTCCACAATCTTATTTAATTTATCCACAAATAATTCACATTAGGTACTAAGTAATCAACATAATTCGAATTTATAACATAACTCACATAAATATTGATGATTTTAGATAGATAAGTTCTTAGAATCCATGTATATCAATGATAATAGTACTTTATTATTCACATTCGACTAAACTTATCTACTTATCTACTAAATTTATCTTTTTTTTTATGATTATTTGTAGGTATTTGAGTGTATTAAGAGAGGTCATAATATCTTTATATGAAAGTATTTGTGGAAATGTAGTCAGCTACAGTATAGTCATTGTATAAGAGTGCATAAAAAAAGACTCTATTATTAATAGAATCGAGTAAAGGTGGTTATGATAAGGAATCACTACAAGAGTTTCAAATAATAGAACCAATACGAATAGCCCTCTACTTTTAATTTTTTCAAAAATAGAGAGCGGGATATAGTTAATTTATTTCTATTACTTCAAGTACTTGTTCAGCTGTTGTTACTGGAATTCCAGAGCGAAGTAATTTTTCAAAGGCACGTATAAATGTAATCAAATTGAAGTTATCTGGCACTTCAATAACACGAAGCGTTTCTTTAGGTAATTTATCTATCTTTTCAATGAACAATTCACGGACATCACTTGGAATAAAGCGAGCTTTGTGTCCTTTTGCTTTTAAGAGTTCACGTATTTCTATTTCTAAAGCCATATAAGCATTTAGATTTGTACCTTGTTCATAGGCGTACTTTCTAAATAACGTTTCTTCTTGATATTTTAGATAGTTGCGGTGATATGACTCCTCTGTAACAGGTACAGCAAATTTGTATTTAAGTAACTCATACGTTTTACGGAACAATCGTTTGATGTTTCGAAGTGAGTACATAGAGAAATGCAATCCGAAATCAAATACAGCTTGCTCCTTTTTTTCTTTTGATACATGTTGTGTAATAAGAGGATAGATACCCTCTTTAGCTGCTGTATCAAGAATTTGATATTGTGACGTTTGATTCAATAATTTTTTCAGTGTATATACTAACTTATGTGGATATTCTTCATTACGATCTATCATGTCACGCAAGCTATGAATTACACTACGAATTTGTCGGTGGCATGTATATTTAAGTACATGAATAAACTTATTCATGTCTTGCGTAAACTCACCAATATGCATCTCTTGTAGCACAGATTCAATAAAACGAGCTTTACGGGCATAAGTTGTCTTTGGTGTGAATGGCTCACGATATTGTAATTCTCCTGCTTCTTTTGTACATAAGAAATCCGTATGTAAGGATAGATATAAAGTCGTATATCTTTTTTTATTAGTAACCCCTTTTTGTAATTTGCAAATTTTGAATAGGGGAGTTCCTGTACATCGTAAGGCAGTTGTTAGTTCTGTCATAACCGCGCGAATTTGGTGCGGGTATTTTTTGTGTAAAAAGCGATACATCCCACCAAAATGAGTTTTATTTCCTTTTTCATCTTGTTTGTCTAAGGAACGTTTTAATGTAGTTTCTCTGTGTTGTTGCATAGCAATGTCCAAGAATAATTTCTTAGCTGCAATGGACAGTTCAAAGAAGGCCTTAGTAAATACTACTGGGCTAATATAAACATAAGGGTTTGCCTTTTCAGTTTCTTCATTCATAAAATGAGTTAGCTTAATTGTATATCGACCATCTAATTCTTTTTCAATCGTGACAATGTTATGTAGCGTTAATTTTTTTAATGCAATATAGAATTGGGAATGCTGTATGTAAGCAAACTCTTCTTTATATTGCTTGTAATCTTCCCATAGCATATGTACTGTTACATTTGGAATGACTCCATTTGTGTAACACTTTTTGTGTAGATATAAGAAGACTTCCAGATCAGCGTTTGTAATACCATATAATTTATGTTTTCTTCCCAGTGTTTCTGAAATAGTAGACAGTGTACGACGTGAAAAAAAGGGTTTCGCTTTTTCCATAAAGCCATCCACATCTGCAATACGTTCTTCATATGTCATATGATCAACAATATCCTCAAGGAATGTATCTTTATAGCTGTAATATTTCTCTTCGAAAGTTTCAACAAGTTTTTGCCAAGACTTCAGCGTTATTAAAACTGCATTTGTAGATTTTCCATTTAAACTGCGTTGATTACGAATAATAAATGATTTCCCCATTTTTTCACCTTCTTCTGTAAATTCAGAAACATATGCTAGGATACTATAAAATATAGCAATTTTAATTATAGCAAATCGAGAAATATCGAAAGGTACTCCTTTAAGGGGAATTTTGAGAAAATGAAACACTACATAAAACCAGTTGTGACAAGGGATACAGGATTTCTCTTATTTTTTTTTGTGTCAAGGATATGGCAAAAAACGTTTCAAATTTTGGGTGCATCAATTTAATGGTGAAACAGTAAAGGAACTGTTGTTATATATGGATTAAATGAAGGGATTTCATTTTTTTAGGTCAAGGATATGGCAAAAGTGTTTCATGTTTATTTATAAGTCACATACTATAAGGGAATCCGTTGAATGTAGTTATATTAATGGTTAGAAGATAGTTGAGAAGGATTTTAAGTCAAGGATATGGCAAAAAACGTTTCATGTTTTTGAATTTAAAAGGTCAAGGATATGGCAAAAGTGTTTCATGTTTTATATGCACTAGAAAAAAGAAAAGAATTATATTGCCCCCTTGATACGTAAGGATTTAAGGCTGTTTTTTATGTATAGTAAGGTAAAGAATATGGCAAAAACGTTTCAAGATGGTCTAGAATCTATTTTAGTACAAACAAGGATAAACGTTTGGTGTATATGGGTTTATGGGATGTTGAAAGATATTTTAAAACTTTATAATTGAAATAGAAAAAACAAGTAATGTTTCATCTTTCAAATTATAGGTCAAGGATATAGCAAAGAGGTTTCAATTGTTTGCTTTCAGTAGATATGAATGAAGCTAGTGCACTGTATGAGTGTTATTTGTGTAAAAGCTTATGGTTCTGTTGCAAAGTTGATAAAAATTTAAATAGAGTGAGTACAAGGCCTCAAAAATTATGTATAGTTGCATAATCGTTAGTGACAAATTCCTCATCTCATGTGATGTTAAGAAACTTTGCAACAGAACCTATATAAATATACGATTTCAACCATTCGTTTATAAAACAAAACGGTAGCATAAATTCTAATGTGTTCATGTTAATGCTAAATAAATATTATTCAGCTTTTACAGCGTCATTTAATGCTTTTCCCGCTTTAAATGCAGGTACTTTTCCCGTAGGGATGGTAAGGGAGCTTCACCAGTATGTGGATTGCGTCCTTCACGGGCAGTACGTTCTTGTATTTCGAATGTACCGAAGCCAATTAGTTGTACATTTTCTCCATCTTGTAGCGCATTTTGAATGGACTGAAAAACAGCATTTACAGTGATATGATTTCCTTATAGTAGACAGTAAAAAGTAAGCACATGAATCTGTCTTGAAGTGAACCTGAATAGTGGTACATGAAAAAAACACCTCCTGAATTCGCATACTAAGTATGCAAATTCAACGGAGGTGTTTTTCATTTGAAGGAAAGAGTACATTACCTAGAAGAAGTAAAGTGTAAAGTGGAAAGTGATTGAGATGAAAAAGGATGGCTATTCAAATCTTACCATTATGGAAACACTCGGAATTAAAAATGTTTCCCAAATTAAGACATGGATGAAATGGTATCGTACAAATTAAACGTATCGTTTTCAACAAGCTGTAGGAAAACAATATTCTTATGGAAAAGGACCAAAAGAACTAAGTGAATTGGAACAGCTACGATTAGAAAATAAACACTTAAGAACAAAATTACTTGTATGGGGAAAGTGAACTGACTCCACATCCATCAATTTAATGATTCAGACTATTATAAAAATTAAAAGTACGTTACTATTTTCTTATGTTAATGAGAAAGGGTGACGTGCTTTTTATGAATATCCATCAAAAACAAGAGTTGTCTTTATTTGCCGAAGAGTTATATCGTTATATGTCTCCCACTACACTTAATCAATTAGCTATAGAAGCAGGTGGAATGAAACAAAAACGTAAGTGCCATAGGCAACACTCTGAAATCTTTTTGATTTTAGCAAATGAAAACAACATAAAATAATAGAATTTAGAAAAATAGCCCTCCACCAGACCCTTTTTGGTCAGATGGAGGGCTATTTTTTTCATATTTTGACAAGCTGCGGTGAGATAAGCCTGCATTTGGACAGACTTCAGCCCCGAAACCGAGCGTATCGATAGCCATGGAGTTCTTTGGCGTCCGCAAAGCTTCGCTCTATAGTTGAACAGCGTACTTTATACAACTTTTTCCCTGTAGCTGTTAGCTTGTTTTTTCTAGCGATATCTTTATATTTCTCCCATACATGATGAGTGATAACTTTTTGTTTTTGTTTCTTTGGAAAGCACACCTCACGTAGTGGACAAACAGCGCAGTCTTCTGGATTCGATTTATATTGACGATATCCTTCACGATCCGTTGTCGTATACTCTAAAATACATCCCATCGGACAAGCAAATGCATTCATTTCTTCTACATATTTAAATTGGCTTTTCGGTACTTCTTTATTTCGCTGTCCAAATCGGCGATACCCCATCACCATAAATATATTTCTTTCTGATAATTTCTTACAGATATAACCTGTAAAATAGCCTGCATCAAGAGCTACAGCTTCCACCTTAAATCCGAATTTATCAATTTGAGCTTGTAGACGTGCTAAATACGGCTCGGAATCTGCCATATTTCCAGCCGTTATATAAGTATCTGTAATGATATTGTACTTCGCATCAGTCGTACGATGATCTAAGAAATGAAAACCGTTCGGTTTTCCGTCTCTCATTAAAAATCCACTATCTGGATCCGTAGTACTTATACGAGTTTTTTTAGTAGGGGTATCACTTTCCTTTCTAGGTTTTAATTCTTTTTTCTGTGTACCTCACGATCTTCGATTACCGCAGCTTCTAGTTCATCTATATAAAACTTTGCCTTTTCTTTTTTATATTTATGTACAAATTTATTTTTATTAGCATTGGCCTTAATATGTGTAGAATCTGTCATCAGCGCACGTCCTCCCACCATCCGGTGCTCCGTCGCTTGCCTCACAATCTCATCAAAAATTTCTTCGAAAATATTTGTATGAATAAAACGGGTACGGCGATTCCAACTGATTGTAGAATGATCCGGAATAGTATCTGATAGAGAGAACCCTAAAAACCAACGGTAGGCGATATTCGTTTTAATCTCCTTTTTCTCTTTTTTATCAGTGTTGACACATAAAAAGAGGTTCAGACACAAAAACAGGCTGTGGAGAAGACTTTCTCCACAGCCTGAAGTGCCATAGGCACCATTTTTTATCTTTGTGTGTATGGTTAAATCAACAAATGGCTACTACCTCTCTTACTCAACTTTGTAGTCAATTAGAAACTTCAACAGGAATTTTATTAAGTCCTGAGGGACTTAATCGGAGGTTTAACTCGGCTTCTGTAGCCTTCTTTCGAACTGTATTTACTACACTTCTACAAGCTGAAATTTGGGAATTATCTAAGATTTCTCATGCTCTTTCTGCTTACTTTGAGCGTATTTTCATCCTTGATTCTACAACATTTCAAGTGCCGGATCGATTTGAATCTCTTTATCCTGGTGCCGGCGGATGTAGTCATAAAGCTGGTGTGAAAATTGAACCAGGAAAACGAAGTGATCAGGCGTATGGTGCGACTCGAACAGGTATGGCGCAAAAGAATGAACTATACATTCGTGGCTTAGGATATTTTCGTTTACAAGATTTTAAGTTTATTCAAGATAAGCAAGGATATTATTTATCACGTCTTAAGTTACCAACTAAAATATATAGAAAAGAATTCGAAACAGTCGTATTTAAAACAAAACCTGCTCAATTGAAACCGGTATATATAAAAATTCATTTGGAGGACATCATGAAATAATTACAACCTGGCCAAGTGTATGAGTTACATGACGTATATGTAAGGAGTAAAGACAAATTACCTAATCGCATTGTAGTTTATAGATGTACGGAGAAGCAAACACAGAAACGCTTACGCGATCGAGCGATTCGTGAAAAGA
The DNA here is from genome assembly GCF_002081505.1 of Bacillus sp. CDB3. Lineage (NCBI taxonomy): Bacteria > Bacillati > Bacillota > Bacilli > Caryophanales > Bacillaceae > Bacillus > Bacillus sp. CDB3. The sequence goes on from NZ_ALBR01000131.1 coordinate 6,488, forward strand.
AAAAAGGAATTACATATACAGAGCGGACAAAGCATTTACAAGGAATTACAAGTATACATGACAAATATTCCTACGGAATGGATACCAAAAGAAAAAATTTAGGATTTATATTCATTACGTTGGCAAATTGAAAATTTTATTTAAAATATGTAAATCCTGGTTTCGAATTCATCGTTGTAAATCTATTAAACAGGAACGATTAGAATGTCACCTTTACGGACAACTCATTAGTATTCTGCTATGTGTAAAATGAGAGAACTCCTGTTACGTAAGAAACAGAAAGAACTGAGCGAATATAAAGAAATGTACATAATTAAAGATTATTTTTTACTTTTTCATCAAGCATTAAACAAAAACACCCAAGAATTATCAAAGGTTTTCCTTCGTCTATTAAACCTCCTACAGCGAAACTGACGAAAATTTCATCGGTATGAGAAAAAATAGTCTTTGATATTTTGGGTGTTGTTTATGAGTATACTATCTCTATTCATCAAGTAGCATAGTAAAAAAATTGAAACCCGTCAGGGTTTATTTGATATGCCTACTTTTATAGCGTCTATAAAAAATAATAAAAAAACTACATGGACAGACCAGCCTTTATATAAACATATACTTTAAGTTGATGGATGTGTGAACTGCCCCCGAAAAGTTAGACAGAAAAATTAAGCAGCTGATTGAGAATAAGTCCGGTATTGTACGAGGGCATTGAAAAACTTGCGTTTTTTCTCTATTTATTACTCTATTTTATTCGGAATATTCAAATTTTTTGGGTTGAAAGCGAATATCGTTGTTGCTTCCTGAATTTGCATGCCAAATAAACCTGCAGCCGATGCTTGATCGTACCCGTGATTATTTTTTAACTCATTATTTTTTGCTTCGATTTTATAGCGTTCTCGAGCTAAGAGTTTAAATTCGTCTATTTCTTGAAAAGCTTGTTAGTCTAAATGTTCCTCTGATTTAATGACAACAGAATAGGTTTTATTTTTACACCTTCTTGGTTCTGTTGTGAATTTTCTTAATAATAAAACTATTTACGTATTGTTATTTTTGCCATTGCTAACAAATGGATGAGATTATATATATGAAAATAAAGTTTTTTCAAAGAAAGTGGACAAATCTAAGCTATTTTACTTTTTATTTTCGGTGTATGATGGACTTATCAGTTCAATCTGAAGTATTTGAAAAGTATTTTGTAACTTGATTACTTATAGAATGTTTAAAAAAAATGAAAACTGATAATTTTAATGTAAAAATAAGGGAATCAAAAAGAGGTGTGTGACTATGTTAAAACAAAAAATGACGAAAGTAGCTTTATGTGGTGCACTTGCAACTGGAGTTTTAGCTAGTTTAGGTGATTCTTCAGCGCTTGCAGCTGAAGTTGGGAATTATGATGCTAAACCACACGTAATTGGTACAGGAGCTACAGTTAAACAATATGTTATCGGTGAAGGTGTTAAACTTACGCAACCAGCTATGGGTGAAGGTGTTAAACTTGAGCAACCAGCTATGGGTGAAGGTGTTAAACTTGAGCAACCAGCTATGGGTGAAGGTGTTAAACTTGAGCAACCAGCTATGGGTGAAGGTGTTAAACTTGAGCAACCAGCTATGGGTGAAGGTGTTAAACTTACGCAACTGGCTATGGGTGAAGGTGTTAAACTTACGCAACCGGCTATGGGTGAAGGTGTTAAACTTACGCAACCGGCTATGGGTGAAGGTGTTAAACTTGAGCAACCGGCTATGGGTGAAGGTGTTAAACCTGAGCAACCAGCTATGGGTGAAGGTGTTAAACTTGAGCAACCGGCTATGGGTGAAGGTGTTAAACTTACGCAACCGGCTATGGGTGAAGGTGTTAAACCTGAGCAACCGGCTATGGGTGAAGGTGTTAAACTTACGCAACCAGCTATGGGTGAAGGTGTTAAACTTACGCAACCGGCTATGGGTGAAGGTGTTAAACCTGAGCAACCAGCTATGGGTGAAGGTGTTAAACTTGAGCAACCGGCTATGGGTGAAGGTGTTAAACTTACGCAACCAGCATCAAAGAAAGTAGAATCTCATCTTCCAACAACAGGTGTTAAAGCTGAAAATCCATGTATAAAATGGATCGGGCTTGTATGTATTGCATTTGGTGTAATGGGAGCTGTATTTGCAGTAAGAAACCGTAAGAAAGCACAATAACTCCAAATAAGAAAGGGAGAATTGCAAGATGAGACAAAAAAATATGACGAAGACCCAATCTCATTTCAGTAAAATAGATAAAAATCCGCTTGTTTTTTGTGTTGGCTGTCGGAATGCAGATTCTGTTGCAAAGTTCGAAAAAGCATAAACCCGTGTGCAAAATACGGTCATAGTTTAAGCAGTTATGAATAATTGCTGTAATTCATTGTACATCGAAAAAACGAAGTTTGGTTGTTGCAAACCTCGTTTTTGTTTATATAAAGCATGAATAGTTTTAATTCCTTTCAAAGTACGTGAAGCATGACGAAGAGTTTGAAATCCTGCGGATTTCGCAAAACGTCTCTTTACATGCCTATCTGTTCTATTAGATTGTTCAAATGCTTGGTTGTACAGTGAGTGGGGTTCTGTTGCAAAGTTGAAAAATGGTACAAAATAATGAGTGTAAGATACACTATTTTACACTCATTATTCTTCTTACTTGTATTTTAATTCTATGATTTTAGAGTAGTGAAAAACTTTGCAACAGAACCGCGGAGGGGATTGCGATAGTTAAATCAAAATATCATATTTTTAATTTTTTAATACAAAAAATTCACATATTGCATGTAACATTCAGAAGGTAATCGCGATAACATTCTATGTCGTTATAAACTTTATTTATGTTAGGAGAGGAAATACAAATGAAAAAAATGGCTCAAACCTATTTTATGTGCAGGGATATTAGCAAGCGGTACAATGGCTGTAAGTGATATAAATGTACACGCAAGTGAATATCAAATTGAAGAAAATGGGGGATTAGATTACCGACTATCTCCAGCACAACCGTTTCAGATAGACTTTGAAAATGACCAAATTATTGATCGTGAGAAAAGATCTGGCACAACCGTAATAGGTAAATATCACCATAATAATAGAACAAAAAGTTTAAAAAATAAATTAAAACAACGATTTGAAAAAAAATACAAGGAACCTAATGGTCATGCTATGCAGAGGGCATTCGAAAGAGGGATATCCGATGATGATATTGTAAACACAATAGAACACGGAAATAAATATAAAGATCCTATAAATAATAGTACTATACATTATCTAGCTACAACTGGTATTGCTGTTGCTGAAGGCTATGATGTTGCACAAAATGAATATTTTCTTAAAACAGTTATGTCGAATGTATCGAAACCGGGTTCAAACTGGGAACCAATATCATAATATAAAAAAATTATAAGAGAGAGCGATGTTATGTTATTTGAGAGTGTTGCAAAACTTATAAATATCCAAAAATGAATGCATAAAAAAATCCGCTTTCCTGAAATGTTTTTTCTTGAAAACTGTATTCCAAATTAACTCGTTTTTTGCATCAATATCTTTCATTTCGTGTATCTTGTGGTCTTTCTTTTGTTCCTCATATATCTACTTTTTCACGTGTAGGTACTTGGTTTTGCAACGAAGGAATTCCATTGATTCATAAACAAACTCTTCAAGAAATGGATTTAGGGCTGATTCCGTGTGTTTTAATTGATAGTACAGCCTTACGGAGTAGTTTATACGATTCCCCAGTAAAATGGGGGAAATCTACTCGTTATGGTTGGTATAAGGGCTATAAAGCTCATGTCTGTGCTACACCAGAAGGTGTTGTATTGTTGTCCTATACATTTACAACAGCAAACGTACATGATAGCAAGATGGCTCCTGTATTACTTCAAGATATACAAGATCGAAATGTCCTGTTTTCCGTGGCAGATGCGGCTTATGATAGTCAGCACATTTATGAAGTTGTACGAACATTTGACATCTTTGCCATAAATCCAATCAACCCTCGGAATGGTGAAAAAATTAAGAATACAAATCGTCGTGTATTGTCTCATTTTATACAAACCATCTTTGGAAAACAGTTGATGAAAGAGCGTGGGAAAATTGAACAACAGTTTAGTACATTAAAAGATAAAGGGCTGGAACAGCCTCGTTGGTATGGTCAAAATCGCTATCTACTACATGTTCAGCTAGTTTTTCTGATTCATAACATTGCATGTTTATTTTAGTTTTGCAACACCCTCCAATTTAAAAAAGATATTATTTTAGTAGCCGTTTTTCTTTAAGTTATCGTGATGTCTCTGAAAGTCTGAAAGAACGAGGAGTTTCCGTTCACCCTACAACCATTATGCGTTGGGTCCATGAATATGGAAATCTAATCTATCAAATTTGGAAAAAGAAAAAACAAAGTTGCACACCATACTTGGCATCTAGATGAGACTTATATCCAAGTGAAAGGAAAATGGTGTTATTTATCATGCAATTGATAAAGACGGATACACATTGGATATTCAACTTCGTAAAAAGCGTAATCACCAGGCTGCTTATACTTTTATGAAGAGACTCGTAAAAACATTTGGAGAACCAATGGTTCTTATAACAGATAAAGCCCCAGCTTTACTTTGCGCATGTAATAAATTAACAGAACAAGGTTTTTATAAACGTACCAATCATTGTACAAGTAAGCATTTGAACAATCTTATCGAACAAGATCATAGACATATCAAACGACGTTTTTCCAAGTCCGCAGGATGACCTGGTCAAGAAAAACTGGAACACAAATTAGATTACGCAATTGATTTTGAATATTGATAAGGAGTCATTCCGTTTAATGTTGAATGAGGACGAACAGAATGATAGTACATATAAATAAATTCAGCTACTAACTGATTCGCTTGGGACAGGGAAATGAGCTTTTCTCCATGTAAGCATTCTCGCTTAAAGATACTAAAAAAAGATTCTATTACTGCATTATCCCAACAGTTTCCTTTTCGGGACATACTTTGTTGAATTTTTTGCCGTTTACAAAAATCAGTCACTTGGTAACTGCTAAATTGTGATCCTTGATCGCTATGAAATAATATGTTTTCTCGTTTCCCATATGTGTTTTTTACTTGTTGAATTGTGTCTTTTACTAATTGAGCATCTTGACAAGTATCTAACGAATAACCAAGCACCCGTCGGGTGCTAATATCTAATGCCGCACAAAAATATACTTTCATCCCATTCATCAAACGGAATTCCGTAATATCACATACTACAGTTGGTATGTCTTTCTTACCAGGTTTAAAGGATCGCCTTAATACCTTGGGAAATGTACGGTGTTCTTGTTTTCGTTTCTTATAATAAGTGACAACTTTTGACTGCAAGCCGGCTTTGCATAACGCTTGTCTTACTTGTGACAACGTAACCTTGACTCCCTTGTTTACAAGATAACGGTACAACTTTCGATACCCCATTCTTCCTTTTAAACATTTCATCATACTGTTTTTTCATCTGTACCACCTCTTCATATAGAATAATTTATCTCTATACTGTGTTCCAGTTTTACTGTACCACCTCAATCTGAAAAAATACACACCACACTTTTTTGTACTTTCCAACATCCTGGTTCAGTGCTTAGCAGGCTCTTTCAAGATATTAGTGAGAATGGGGAAAAAGCACGGCGGTATCGAAAAACAACGCCGTTTGAGATTCTAGACTTAATAGAGATATCAACGGAGCAGCTTCCAGCGGCTTCATAAAATATGGACCAAGGGAAGTTCTATTTGAGTATGCCCAAAATACAGTATTTTACTCAAAGATTGTAAAAAAGTGCACATTAAAAATAGCTAAGAACATGCAATCTTAATTAAATATCATATTATAAAAACTACACGATATTGTTATATGTAGTGTAGTTTTTATATTCTTTCATCACTTATTCCCCTTTCATTTTGTCCTTGATAAAGGACATTTTTTGCACTTACTTTTATATTCCTCGGATTATAGTGAAAGTATCTTAACCTTATTCCTTATAACATACGGCTTATATCGAACCCTTTCTGTTTTCTTTATTTGCACAGTTAATTATCTCTCACTGATGATGTAGCTGTGCCTTTTTTATCTATAATTGCCCCCTTCCATCTTGTCCTTAACAAAGGACATATTTCAGATTATCGGGTGTGACTCTTTCTGTTATAGTAAAATATGCCTGAATATTCTTTTATGATCTATGAGAGTATGTAGAGATTTTATCCTAGCTTCTGTTAGCAACTACTTACTATCACTACAAACACAGCCAGTTTCCTTTTTAGGTTAACTGGCTGTGTTTGTTTAATTACTCCTCCGTAAATTCATTCATCATCCTAGTAATTAAGTTTGTTATTGTTTCTTTCTTTTTTCCGGTGTTGTTCTATCGTTTAATTTTTGTAAATTGTTAACTACTAGTCGCAATGTTTTTAATTCCACATATTCTTCAAGATTATCTTTATCAATAGCATTAAGGATTGTACTAAGAGCAATTGCATTCTCAAGCTTAGTTAGTTCCATCCTCTCTCCCCCTTATCTTTCTCCCATTAAAAAAATCTCATGGGTATTTACTAATTTATATTCGCCACTTTGATATATAAAACCAAAAATCAGTAAATAGTAAGAGTGAATGAAGAATGCATACTACAAATTTATCAAAATTACCTACCACACATTATATGCTTTTTGCATTCTTCATTCCTTCACCCACATTATGCATTTTCTCCATTTATTGCATACATTCCGCTTTACATCTCCTAACAATAAATCGAATGTTAAGCATATTGACGCTTTCTCTTTCATTTTACCTTTATCAGAGGATATGTTTAAGATTATCGCATGCTACTCTTTATGTTATTATTAAAACACTTCAACATAACCTGGATTGTTTGAAGTTCCTATTTACTTGCACAGCCAGTTCACTTTTTAGGTTAACTGGCTGTGTTTGCTTTATTACTCCTTCAAAAATTCATCCATTGTTTTATCTAGCAAATAAATCACTGATTCTCTTCGCTGTTTTTGGTGTTGTGTTATCTTCCATCTCATTAAAAACTGGAATGACACGTTCTAATTTCTTTTTATCGATACGCTCGTTTACAAGGTCTTGTCCTAACATCGAAATGAATGCACCAACTTTAGAGTTTTTGCACCAGTTGATTAAGTCATACATATGGTACATAAGACCAAAAACATCACCATTGAAATGACTGCATTTTGAGTGGTGAAATAATGAACGAGAGGGGTAACAATTATGTCACAAGGTAATATACCTAATATTACGCCCAATATTTTGACCTGGTCAAGAAAAACTGGAACACAAATTAGATTACGCAATTGATTTTGAATATTGATAAGGAGTCATTCCGTTTAATGTTGAATGAGGACGAACAGAATGATAGTACATATAAATAAATTCAGCTACTAACTGAGATTCACTTGGGACAGGGAAATGAGCTTTTCTCCATGTAAGCATTCTCGCTTAAAAATACTAAAGAAAGATTCTATTACTGCATTATCCT